>JALSUN010000284.1:14496-16268 GCA_027061425.1 Helicobacteraceae bacterium | reverse complement strand
GATGGTGTCTCTTATATTTGGGATGGGAATGCATGGAAACTGATGGTAAAAGACGGTACTGACGGAACCAATGGGACAAACGGGACAGACGGAACCAATGGTGTCTCTGTCAACTGGTTAGGTGATGCTACAACAGCACCGGCCAATCCATCTCTGAATGATGGATACCATAATACATCTGATGCTATCTCTTACATATGGGATGGAAGTGCATGGAAAATATTGGTTAAAGATGGAACTGACGGAGTGAATGGAACCAATGGAACAGATGGTACAAACGGGACTGATGGAACAAATGGAACCAATGGTGTCTCTGTCAATTGGCAAGGCGATCTAGCATTAGCACCCACATCTCCAGCACTCAACGATGCCTATTACAATACAACAGACAAGAAAGCTTATATTTACAATGGAAATGGATGGGATGTCCTGGCTAAAGATGGGACGAATGGAACCAATGGAACAGATGGTACTGATGGAACTAATGGGACAAACGGAACAGATGGTATCTCCATAAACTGGCGAGGAGATTTTGCCTCAGATCCATCAAACCCGGCACTTAATGATGCCTATCACAATACAACAGACGGTAATGCATATATCTATGATGTTAGTAATACATGGAAGATATTGATAAATGGTGTTGGTGGGACACCTCCAAGCATCTTAAACCTACAGATCTCCGCAGGATTTTCTAAGGCTGTGGTCACTTGGAAGACGGACAGACCTTCATCGAGTGTGCTTGAGTATGGACATACAACTTATGACAGTAATATCACTTCGGATGACTTTATTTACGAGCATAGTGTCACCATTGATGACCTGACTGTTCAAGACTATAATATTAAAGTACGTGCTAAAGATGTCTCAGGTAATGAGGCGAACATGACGGACAGCTTTACGATACAAGCTTCTATACGTCTGGGTGGTTCAGGCAGTGATATAGGCCATGCTATAGTTCTGTCTCAAGATGGGAACTTACTTATAGCAGGAACGACAAACAGTCTTGACGGTGACACTGTGGGTAACGGTACTGTCTCAAAGGGTGGAGATGACTTTTGGGTGATCAAAACCGATATGCAGGGAAGCCTTATCTGGTCTAAACGTTTTGGCGGTCTCGCTACTGACAAGGCTTATGATCTGCTGGAACTGGGTGATGGAACGATAGCTGTTGTTGGTGAGACAAACTCAAGCAGTGGTGACGTGACCAACTCTAAAGCTGAGATGGATGGCTGGATATTACTGCTCTCTCCTGAGGGTGCCTTGATCTGGCAGAGAGATGTAGGAAGTTCTGGCTCAGACGGATTTGTACGTATCTCCAAATATCCGGAAGGTGGCCTTTTTGTCGGAGGTATAGCAGGTGGTTCAGATAAAGACTTAAGTGTGAGTCCGACACATGCTGACAGTGTGGATGGTTGGCTGTTTAGGATCGATGCATCAGGGAGTATTATCAGAGACTTTATTCAAGACGCTCCTTTCTTTTATACTTATGGAACCAGCGAAGATGACCTTTTGGCAGCGACAAGGGCCACATGGGATGGTTACTACTTATGTGGCAGGAACTCTGGAACCAAAGATGGAGATATTAATATAGATCCTATCGGCGGAACAGGTGCAACAGACATCTGGGTGTCTGCTTTTGATAACGAACAAAACATGCTCTGGGTGAAGACCTTTGGAGGTGATGGAAATGACACCGGTGTTGATGTGCTTAAGTCACCGCTTTATACTCCAACCCCTATATATTATGTTGCAGGTACTGTCACGGCAAC
>JALSUN010000284.1:0-14396 GCA_027061425.1 Helicobacteraceae bacterium | reverse complement strand
AAAAAAACTTACATCCTCAACTGAGGTTTGAGCACATCAGGAATGTTTACTGTTTCAACTCCAATAATTTTTCTGCATAGGTCTTAATAGTATTAACATCTATCTCTTTTATGGAAAAGTCTTGTTTGTTGATCTTAGTAATGTCTACATGTGAAGGTGACTCTATGGCAAGGTTGATAGGAGTTGCATAAATCATTCTGGTGTTTGTTGGGCCAAACAGGGCGATAGAGGGGCGGTTCATGGCCCAGGCCAAGTGGGTCGGACCGGTGTCGTTTCCTATGGTCAGATCACAGTGTTCTATGGTGGCTGTCAGCTCTTGTAATGAGAGTTTAGGTGTTATGGTGACGTTAGATGCGCGCTCTGCGATAAAGGTTGCATACTCCCTCTCTCTTTCACTTCCCCAGATCAAAATACATTGTGCATTTTCTAATGCAAAACATAGCTCAACAAACTTCTCTTTGGGGTACTCTTTAGATGGCCATGATGCACCGATGACCATAGCAATATTTGGTTTTTCTTCAGCTAGAAAAGTGGGTTTTTTTTGTGAAGCGAAGCAGGGCTTTTTTTCTAAGATCTCTTCTGGAGTGACTTTAAAGTCTAAAGCATCTGCAACAACATCGATATTTCTGGTGATGACATTGTTAGTGTAGGGGATGTTAGAGGTACTTTTGTAAAACCATGAGGAGAGAGACTCTCTTGCGGAGTCTTTGTCAAAACCGTGGATGTTTTTACCTATGAGACGAGAGATAACAGCTGACTTTATGAGGCCCTGCATATCGATGATGATGTCAAAAGGTTTTGTCTCTTTTAGGTGACTTAGTGTTGATCTAAGAAGTGTCAAGTCTTTGGTCTTTTTGATGCGTTTTATGGGAACACTGTGTACCTTTTTAAGGTCGGGGTGCTCTTGTAAAATAGAGGCAAAAGCCTCTTCACAAAACCACTCTATATCAGCGTCAGGATAGTGCTTTTTAATGAGTTGTAAAACAATAGTACCATTAATGATGTCACCTAAGGCGGTGAGTCTGACAATAGCGATACGTTGTGGCTTTGTATTCATAAACGAGACTATAACATGATGCTGTTTAGAGTGAGGAAATAATATTTCAAAAAATACCCATTTCTGAGCATTAATCAACTCTTAGATATAATCGCGTACTATATTTTAGAAAAGGCTAGAGATGTTAACACGTGACATACAGCATTATGGTGAGAGCCGTACACAGGCGCGGGCCTACTTTTGTTATCTTTTTTCTAAAAACCTTCCAAACAATCTTCCTGCAATCTCTGAAAAAGCAGTGACTGACCGTCTTCGCAAGATCATGGGAGACCTTCCCGCATGTGAAGGTGTTTATGTCCTCAATGCCAAGGGCGAACAGATCACACCTACTTATTTGCCTGATGGAGGCAGTACTGACACCTGTATAGGACAGCGTCGTTCTAACCGTGCGTATTATTACCGTGCAATGAAAGAGAAGCGCTGTACGATCACCGATCCTTACCCTTCATTAATCACCCAAGAGTTGACTATTACTGCTTCCAAGCCTATTTTTAACAGTGCAGGAGAGATACAGTACGTGGCATGTTTGGATATGCCATTGACTGCTGTACTAAAGATCGCACACCCTATGGCAATGCGGTCGATCTCGGGTCGTATTTTTCGTTATGGTTATGCAGCATTTACCCTTGTCCTTGCAATGGTAGCCTTGTTACTCTTTTTAAAGGGTGTGGGTTACTTTTTTGAACAGGGCTTTAATATTCAAGACATTGAGATCAAAAGTATCTTTAATGCAACCATTTTGTTAACTTTATCTTTGGCCATATTTGACCTGGTGAAAACCCTCTTTGAAGAGGAGGTTTTGGGTCGACATACGGAGAATCATAGTGCATCAGACCCTCACAAAACGATGGTACGCTTTTTAGGTTCCATCATCATCGCACTTTCTATTGAGGCCTTGATGCTGGTCTTTAAGTTTGCGATGACAGAACCTGACAAACTAATCATGGCTATCTACATTATCGCTGGGGTCTCACTGCTGATGATCTCGTTGGCGATCTACATAAAATTAACAGGAAAGAGTATCGAAGAATGATAGGTATCGTTGATTATAACATGGGCAATTTGGCCTCTGTGAAAAATGCTTTTAAACTTTTAGGTGTAGATGTTCAAGTGGCGTCAGACCCTGACAAGTTTCACACGTATGACAAGCTCATCTTGCCGGGTGTTGGTGCCTTTGGTGATGCTATGGAACACTTAAAGGAGCGTCATATGGATGAGGCTGTAAAGGCTTATGCTAAGGGTGGAGACCCGATGCTTGGTATCTGTCTTGGGATGCAGCTTCTTTTTGAATCAAGCCAAGAATTTGGTGAGAGTCAGGGTTTAGGGCTTATCAAAGGACATGTGCAAGCGTTTGATGTGGAACGTTTTTCACACTCCCTTAAAGTGCCACACATGGGATGGAACCGTATGTTCACAAAAGAGCATGCGCTTTTTAATAACCTTGATGATGAGCACTACTTGTACTTTGTGCACTCGTTTCATGCTGTATGTGAAGACCCGAACAACACCATCGGTCGTACAGAGTATGGTTACAGTTTTACAAGTGCAGTTGCTAATGACAATGTTATGGGCATACAACCCCACCCAGAGAAGAGCCATAAAAATGGTCTTCATATACTCGAAAATTTTACAAAATTATAAGGACAACATATGACACTATTTCCAGCTATAGATCTTAAAGATGCCAAGGCTGTACGTCTCTCAAAAGGTTTGATGGAGAGTGCTAAGATCTATAACGAGAGCCCTGTTGCTCAAGTGAAGCTTTTTGAAGAGATGGGCGCAGAGTGGGTACATCTTGTTGATCTTAACGGTGCGTTTGCCGGAACTCCTGTAAACCATGAAGAGATCAAGAAGATCCGTGCCAACTGTAATGTGAAGCTAGAACTTGGCGGGGGTATCCGTGATGAAGAGACCATAAAGAAATACCTTGACTTGGGGATAGACCGTGTGATCTTAGGCTCTATCGCTGTCAAAGATCCTCAATTTGTAAGAGATATGGCAGCAAAATACCCTGTAGTTGTTGGTATAGATGCTATTGATGGTTATGTGGCGGTTGAAGGTTGGGGTGAAGTAAGCTCTATGAAAGCGACAGACTTGGCAAAAGAGTTTGCTGCTGCTGGCGTAGAAGCGATTATCTGTACAGATGTTGGACGTGATGGGATGCTTAGTGGTGTCAACGTAGAGTTTACACTCGACATCGCTCGAGCGTCTGGTGTTCCTACGATCGCAAGTGGTGGGTTAAAAGAGCGCAGTGAGATAGATGCCCTTCAAGCCACAGGTGAGATCGAAGGTGTTATCGTGGGGAAGGCGTATTATGAAGGTACACTTGACCTTGAAAAAGCTCTAAAAGAGGTGAAGTAGATGCAAGAGTATTATCATGAACTAAAAATTACACCCTCTTCTTACTTAGAGCTTTTTGCTGACTTTTTGGCAGACACACTGCCTGTAGGTTTTGAAGAACGCGATGGTAGTTTTATTATTAGAAGTGAAGAAGAGTTGGAGACTATCTCTTGGGGTGTTGAGCAGTTTAAAGAGGCTTTAGAACAAGCTTTGCAAAAGCCCATTGATGTTGAGATGGAACTTACTAAAGAGAAAAACTCTGACTGGGTCAAAAATTACCAAGAGAGTATTACACCAGTAGAGATCGCTCCCTTTTATATACATCCCACTTGGGACGCACCTAAAGAGGGGATGTTAAATATAGAGTTGGACCCAGCCTTGGCGTTTGGTACGGGGCATCACCCAACTACGGCGGCTTGTTTGGAAGCGATCGCTTTAGAAGTTAAACCAGAGATGGAAGTCGCGGATATCGGTTGTGGTAGTGGGATTTTGGGGATTGCAGCAGCTAAAATGGGTGCGGTAGTGGATGCTTGTGACACAGACCCTGTCTCAGTGGCCAACACCTTAGAAAATGCACAGATGAACAAAGTAACATTTCGAGAGGTGTGGGAAGGTTCTGCACCAATGACGCAGAAGAAGTATGATGTTGTCATTGCCAACATTGTGGCGGATGTCTTAGTTTTTATCGCAAGTGATCTGAAACGTCTGCTTAAAGAAAACGGTACCTTAGTACTTTCAGGTATTTTAGACAAATATGAAGATAAAGTTCTCAAAGCATACAGTGACTGTAGTGTAAAAGAACGTATACAAAGAGATGAGTGGGTAACCCTTATCATAGCTAAAAAGGAAAACAAATAAATGAGTCAAAACAACAACGAAAACAACAACAATAAAAACGATAATTTTTTTAACAAAAATCCTCTGATCACTTTTGCCATCTTTTCTGTGGTGGTGATTTTGATATTTAAGTCTCTCATCGGAGAAAATGGTGGTGCTATTGGTGAGCAGTTTGGTGGTCAAAACGGGGCTGTTAAACATAAGAAGGTGAGTTATTCTGAACTTAAAGAGATGATTAAAAACAAGTCCATCTCTAAAGTAGACATCGGACAGAGCTACATTAAAGCTAAAGGTGAAGGTGTTATTTATACGACACGTCTGGTGCCTAATGACACAACTTTAGTGCCACTGCTTGACAAAGAAAAGATCGACTATAGTGGTTTCTCTGAGAGTAACTGGTTTACCGAGATGTTTGGATGGTTATTTCCATTTTTAATTATCATCGCTATTTGGATGTTTTTTGCGGGTCGTATGCAAAAAGGTATGGGCGGTGGGGTTTTAGGTATGGGTAGTTCTAAAAAACTGGTCAACTCTGAAAAACCAACAACGAAGTTTGATGATGTCGCTGGTGTACTGGAAGCAAAAGAAGAAGTTCAAGAGATCGTTGACTTTTTGAAGTATCCTGCACGTTATGTAGAACTTGGTGCAAAGATTCCTAAGGGTGTCATGCTTGTAGGTAGTCCTGGTACTGGTAAGACACTATTGGCAAAAGCAGTGGCAGGCGAGGCAGAAGTTCCTTTCTTCTCAGTTTCGGGTTCAAGTTTTATTGAGATGTTTGTAGGTGTGGGTGCAGCACGTGTGCGTGACCTGTTTGAGCAGGCTAAAAAAGATGCCCCTTCCATCATCTTCATTGATGAGATCGATGCTATTGGTAAAAGCCGTGCGGCTGGCGGTATGATGGGTGGTAATGACGAGCGTGAGCAGACACTAAACCAACTTCTTGCGGAGATGGACGGTTTTGGTACAGACACCCCTATTATTATCTTAGCGGCAACTAACCGTCCTGAGGTCCTTGACCCGGCGCTAATGCGTCCAGGTCGTTTTGATCGCCAGGTATTGGTAGACAAACCTGACTATGAAGGTCGTATTGAGATCTTAAAAGTACATGTTCAGGGTGTGAAGATGGACAGTGATGTTAAACTTGAAGAGCTTGCTCGTCTAACAGCAGGTCTTGCCGGTGCAGACTTGGCAAACATCATAAACGAAGCAGCACTTCTAGCGGGACGTAAAAGTCAAACGACAGTCAAACAAGAAGACCTTCTTGAAGCAGTGGAACGTGCTATTGCTGGTCTTAGTAAGAAAAACCGTCGTATTAATAAACAAGAACAACGTATTGTTGCTTATCACGAATGTGGTCACGCACTGCTTGCTGAGACAACTAAGGGGGCTAAGAAGGTCTCTAAAGTCTCTATTGTTCCTCGTGGTCTTGCGGCATTGGGTTACACACTCAACACACCAGAGGAGAACAAGTATTTGGCGCAGAAACATGAACTTCTTGCTGAAGTCGATGTTCTTCTTGGTGGACGCGCGGCAGAACAGGTCTTTATAGGTGAGATCTCTACAGGTGCGAGTAATGACCTTGAACGGGCTACTGACATCATCAAGTCGATGGTTCAGGTCTATGGTATGAGTGACATTGCCGGTCTGATGGTACTTGAAAAACAGCGTCAATCATACCTTGGTGGTGGTATGGGTGGTCAAGCACGTGAGTACTCTGAAAAGATGGCAGAAGATATGGACCAACATATTAAAGCGACTTTAGATGTACATTATGAGGCTGTTGTTGCCCGTCTGCAAGAGTATCGTGGCGCTATAGAGAACATGGTAACTGAGCTTTACAAAACAGAAAACATAGATGGTTCTGTTGTTCGTAAAGTGATCACAGATTTTGAAGCTGAAAATGGCATAGAGTCTAAGGTTGAAGCACCTGAAGGTCCAGAAGATGAACGTGAGATCGCCGAAGACATGTCTCAAGACCAAAAAAACATGGATGAGCAAGATGAGCCAAAGTCATGAGATATAACGATACCTTTATCATTGCCAAAGATGGGTTCAAGTGCATCGCTGCATCGGGAGCTGCTCTTGTAGTGATGTTACTTATAGATGCAGATTTTTTAGCATTTATAACACTGGTAGTATTTATCTTGACCGTATGGGTATATCGTAATCCTGAACGTGCTTTTCCTTATCATCAAGAGAACAGCATTGTCAGCGTTTGTGATGGTACGGTAAAAAGTATAGAGACCGTAGAAGATGAAAATGGTAACACTACGTATAACGTTGTCATCGCTAACAGCTTTTTAGACACTTCTATCCTTCGTGTTCCTTTTACGTGTACAGTGCATGAAACTTCTGTCGTCTCAGGTGCACGTCTCAGTACATCATCTCCTTTAGCCGAGCGTCTAAATGAAAAAGGCTTAATCGTCTTTGGTGAAGGTGACAAACAACTGGTAGTGATGCATACCCTTGCTTTAGCTTCTGTAGGTATCAAGATCAATCTTGTGGCTAGCAACAGTGTGCAGCAAGGTGCCCGTTATGGTCTTATGATCAAAGGTGAAAGTATGATCGCTTTACCATCTGATTCTCGTGTTGCTATTAAAGTTGGTGACAAAGTACGCGCTGGCGAAACACTCATAGGATTTTTCTCATAATGAACAAGCAACCCAACCAACTCGCCTACCTTCTTCCCAATTTTTTTACCGCATCAAGTATATTTGCCGGTATCTATAGCATCATATCTGCCGTTGAAGGAAACTTTGTGTTGGCAGCATGGATGGTGTTGCTTTCACTGATATTTGATGGTCTTGATGGCCGTGTAGCCCGGATGACCAACACTTGTAGTCAGTTTGGTGTAGAGTTTGACTCTCTTGCTGACATCGTTGCTTTTGGTGCTGCTCCTGCGATGCTTATCTATCTCTATGCGGGTGTTGATTTTGGACGTTTTGGCATTATGACAAGTGCACTGTTCGTTATATTTGGCGGTATTCGCCTGGCCCGTTTTAATGTGATGACAGGTGAGAGCGAGCCTTCTGTTTTTATAGGCGTGCCTATCCCTACTGCAGCAGTATTCGTCTCTGTTTTAGTACTTTTGTACGAAAAATATCCTGTACTTGATGACTATAAGATCGTTATATTGATCAGTGCGCTTACTGTGGCTGTTTTAATGGTGAGTAATATTCGCTATCCAAGTTTCAAGAAAGTGGATATGGATAAAAAACATATGCGTCGTGCTTTTGTAGTTATAGTAGCACTCTCGATGCTCTTTTTTCTCTATCCTGTAGAAAGCTTTGCTACATTCTTTGTACTGTACATTCTTTATGGTCCCATTCTCTCTCTTGTACATCTCTCAAAGCGTTCTAAACTCCTTAAATAATCTCTACAAATAACATCTTTTTTTTAAGAATATAACGTCCTTTGTGGCGCTATAATTACCAAATTTATAGGAGATAATATGAAAAATATTTTGATAACAACACTACTGGTCGCTTCAACACTTTCACTGAGTGCTGCAGATAACAGGACGAGAGAATATGACGGCTATATGAAGATAGGTTTTGATGTGAGTGGTGGAAAAGATGACACTACAGGTTCCGGAGATACAAGAAGAGGATATACTCGAAAAGGTGGGTATACCCTCTCTTTTGGTGGTGAAGAACGTGTTAAAGATTTTAGTTTTGGAACACGTCAGGAGATGACACTTTACAGTCATGGTCGTGCCAACTATTATGGTGCGAATAATTATCGTGCTGACATGAGTAACTTTGGAGCGGAGACAACGCTTTCACTTTATTATAAACTGACACAGTATGTCAAACCTTATCTAGGAATGGGTATGGGTATTAACTTTCAAGACTTTGATGACAATGGTAAAGCTGTTGACAGCCAAAACATTCGTGCGACCTTTCATGGTGTTGCGGGTGTTGCCGGTGAAGTTGTTGGAGGATTTGGGTACTTTGTTCAATATAAGTACCGTGTAGCAGACAACAGTACTTACTATGCCCCTTTAGCTGATGGCAGTGGTACGGTAAAGGTTAAGAACAAGGGTGTCTCTGGTGGTGTTGCAGTTGCTGGTCTAAGCTATCAGTTCTGGATTCAATAACGCTTTAGACTTTAGGCACTTTTTCGTGCTTATAGGTTTTAAAGAGTATAAAGAGTGAGAGCAAGACAGTGAAAAGTGAGAGCATGATTAAAATCATATCACTGTTTTCACTTTCAAGCAGAAGCAAAAACCAGATCCCTGCAAGTAAAAAAACAAACATGGGTGCCCAACGTAACTCATAGACCACCAAGAGACTTAATCCTCCTATCAGAAACAGAAAAAGACCTTCCACTAGGATAAACAGCAAAAAGAGAAAATGAAAAAAGGGTTTCAAGAACTCGAAACTTTTTTCAAATCCGTAAAAAATAGGGGCAAAAAGTCCTAAAGGCTCTTTGTAGATCACTTCTTGCTGGGGATCTACCGGTTGTATATAGGCTAAAACATTAATAAGCAGATCATAGGCTATGATGATAGTGAAAATAAGCATGGTGGCTTTTAGAAGTGTCCAATACCACGGTTTTGAGTACCATGATTGTTTGACTGTTTTTGTTGACATTACTCTCTCCATTTATCCAAATATTGACTGCTCTTTTGATCTAAATACTCTAAGGCCTTGTCAGTTTTTGAGACCTGCTTCTTTACAACACTCTGGTGCATTTTTTTCCTCTCATCATCTGAAAAGCCATAGAGATAGAGTGTGTATAAGATGAGTGAAGGTTCTGCAGGGTCACGAAGCAAGGATTGTCCTATACTGACATCAACAGGGTGGGGTGACATAGTGTAGTTATAGCGACTTTGTATCTCAAAATGTCTCAACCCTTTCAAAACCTGATCAAGATAACTTTTATCTCCCAAGAAGTAGAAGGGGAGGTAGTCACTAGGGGTGCGCATCGCTCTCTTCTTAAGTGTTTCAATGTGTGGCTTTTTCTGCACACCTTCTGTATGAGAGAGAATAGCCAAGATATAGGCACGTTTACGATAGTCAAGATCTTCCACAGATGTTAGAGACTCTTTGTACGGATAGTTGTCAGAGTAGTAGAGTTGTAGGAGTGTGGCAATCTCTTTATCACTGTAGTATGGTATGTTTCTCTTATAGAGCAGATCGAGGAGTGAGATCGGATCCTGGTCGCTCTCATTGAGTAGCTTAAACATAAAAGTTTTATAGCTTGTCTGATCTTGTATGAGGTTGTAAGTGAGCAGACGTTCAACATTTTTGGAGCGTTTAGAGAGTGTGAAAAGTTTTTGAGTCTCCACAGGTTGTGCTAACATACTGTTTGTAAGAAGTCTCCAGGAGTCATCTACACAGTGCGCATTACGGATGGCTTGAGCTGCCCAAGACTGCTTTGCTATGGCATCGTCATCGAAAAAACCTTGTGATCTGTGTTCTGGTGCACTTAGGTTCTCTCCGTTTAGTAGTTGAAACAGTGTGCTCAATGTTTCAAAATGCTCTTCATAATCCTCTACATCAGTTTTACAGAGTCTCTCTACCTGATGACGTACGGTAGATGTCTGTATCTCTCCTACACTATGCAGCTCTTTGATGCAGGTAAAGAGTGCCTTATCTACCTGCAGAGATGTGTTCTGTTTTAGTACGTTGAAATAGAGTGCGCGATCTTGACTCTCTTTATACTTTCTGCACAGATGTAGCACCAGCTCTGCTTTGAGCGTATCATCATAAGCAGGTGACTCAAAAACTTCTTTCATTAAGGGCTGTAGTTTGTGTGTGAGTCTAAAGTACTCCATTATTAAAGCCTCTTTTTTTTGAGGGCTATTAAGTTGTTTGTAACGTTTTTGGTACTGTTTGAGAAGCTCCTGATCAAAGACTCTTGCAGATCGGTTTTTAAGGTACTTTTTCTGTAGTTGTGGGAGATAGAGTAGATCGTAAGTCATTAAGAGATCTTTTTGTCTGATGCTTCCCCAGATGAGCTTCTCGCTTTGAAGATCATAGGCACCTATAAAGAGAGGTTTATCCTTCTCGCTCATGGTGACTTTCATATAATACGGATTTTCCTGTGTCATCATGTCTACTAAGATAAAAGGGAGCACTAATATACAGGCAGGAGAGTGGGCACATGCTGAACCACTTTGGGAAGCTTTTTCCTCTGTTACTGTGAAGTTAAGATGATGTGCTTTAGCAAAACTCTTAGATGCTGTAAGTGTCAGCGGGATGTTGACATCAGCAATGGTATTTTGAGATGGACTTTGTACTATTTTTGTAAAGGGGTGTGCCTGAAGGAATGTTGTGGTGATATACAGTATCAGTAGAGATCTTTTTACCCAGACCATCTACTGACAGGCTTTTAATTGTAAGATTTTTTTGTCGAGTAATCCAACCAATTCATGCTGACTCTTTTGTTGTGCAGAGAGCCTAAGATCACTAAGAACAGCAGTCGCTTTTGGATCTTGACAGCCTATATGCTCAAGCGCATACTCTGTGAGTGGAATAGAGGTCTCTAGTGCAATGCTATGGAGGGGAATCTGATGCTCACATTCGTAATAACCTAACATGTCAAAGCCTTTGTCTATGAGCATCTTGATGATCTCTTCATCTTTGTACTCTATGGCATTAAGCAAGGGGTTACTTTTGTTGGTGATATTTTCACTTTTAAAGGCATTAATGGCCATGACAATATGCTTTTTGTCTACGTTTCGTGAGAGTGCGGCAGCGATGTCTATCTCTCTAACAGTAGCACCCGAAGTGAGTAAGGTCTCAAAAAGTGGATAACGTCTCTCTATCAGGGTCTCTGTCAATGCACTGGTGTAGTTGTCGCCATAGAGGAGGTTAGGGCTATAGCCATGAGCTATAAGCCGCTTGACAATAGTGTTCTCTCTCTCATGTATGGCTTGACTCCGCCTCGCGTATTGATTGTCAAAGGCATAAACGTAGATGAGACCCCCTGTCAATTCAGGATCCAAAGAGACATTATGCTCCATTAAAAAAGTGGCCGACTCAACCTGTCTGTACTTGACGGCTGCATAGATGGCGGTTGTGTCTGTTCTGTCGAGATGGTTGAGGTCGTAACCCATGGCACTTAGCGATTTCAAGATCTCTAAATGACCTTTTTTTGCAGCGAAGGAGAGCAGGTCATACTTATCTATATAAGGGGTGCTTTCTTTAAAATAGCGTAATAAGAATGCGACGGTCTCATCATGGAAGTGTCTGAAACTATAGACCAATATCTCTTCTGTGCTAAGGTCTGGGTAGTGAGAGATGAGCAGTTTTAGCTTTTCAGCCTTGTTATGTGCTATGGCATAGTGTAGAGCATCAAGACCCTCTGAAGAGACAACATCTACTTCGACGTCAGGTTGGGCTAAAAGAAGTTTCAAGCTCTCTAAGGTGCCATCTTGAGTGGCACTATAGATGAGAGAGCTGTTCTGATCATTAGGTACATACTTCAGCGAAACACCTTCTTGGATGAGAAAGGCAAGGTGGGCATCCTTATGTTGATAGATTAAAGTCAATAGCAGTGGATAGCTTCTTTCATCTTGCAAAAAAGTGTCTTGGTTGTAGTAACGTACTAGCGTTTTAAAGTTCTCAAAATTGTTGATACGCCCAAGTAGCGCATACTTTTCAAAACTCCCCACCTTGTAGGTGTCCATGAGACGTAGGGTGTTTGTAAGGGTTTGAGGTTCGGTGCTTTTTTGAAGTTGCGTCTGAAAAGTATCAAGAACGACTTGCGAAAAGCTAGGATACTTACTGAGTAGCTTGAGCTCTTGTGGGTTGTTTTGTACAAGTATTAGAGGTGCCTGTTTGCGGTATTCTGCCTCACTGACATTGTCCTCTTGAAGATGTTTTAACATAAGTGCCTGTTCTGGAAGGAGTGTGGGTTGTGGTGCTGAAACACTACAAGCCATAAAACCAAAAGCAATAAATAGGGGTACAAAGATTTTAAATATAATGAGAATACCTTGTGAAAATAAATTAAATGCCATACTAACATAAACAAGATTATGGGTGCAAAAGATGAAGAGTGTCACTGCATATGATGGTTGTAGTATCTCTAACATCTTTTTTGCGCAGGTGGGTATCTCTTGAAACAATACACTCTCTTGTGTGAGTACAGATTTTAGTTGTAATAGTGGCTTTTTAACTCTAAAACTCCGAAGTCTCTTTGCAACTTTCATCTTTATACTCATCGTAAAACAGATAACTTATATCGATATCAAGGCCTTTAGTAATACCTTTTATGAAGAGATATGTGGTGCCAACCTCGATACATCTATCCCCTGGCACCTCTTGGCCTTTCATCCGACCTACAAGATGACCGATGTTGAACGGACTCCGGGTACTACCTTGAGAAGGGCCTATAAGATTGCACAGGAGGAGGGGCTAAAGTATGTTTATGTTGGTAATATTGACGACGAAGATCATACGTCTACCTACTGCCCAACTTGTCACGAACGGGTGATCGACCGTGGTGGGCATATTGGTCAGTATGTGAGGAAAATGCTTGATGCAGAGGGACGCTGTCACTATTGTGGTTACCAACTTGAAGGGGTGTGAGATTAGCAATTTTTGAGTTCACTGTCGACAATACGAGCGTATAATTGCAGTTCAATATTAATTTATAAATATCCGAGTATAATATTACTATATAAAGATGGTAATAAAGGATCGATCATGGTATTTAAATCTAGTTTGGTATTGTTGAGTGTTTTAAGTATGTTGTCTTTTAGTGGATGTAGTAAAGATGATAGTACAAGTTCAGATGGGTCTACTGGCACAGGTGATAAAACAGCTTTAGAAGGTACCTGGAAGGACAATGAAAGCACTATAAAATTTACAGGTCATACGTTTGATGTAGCTTATACAGAGTCAGAAGACAATGTAACCATTAATCTATCATTACATGGAAGTTTTACTGATGAGGGATATAAAATAGTACAGCCTAATGATAAAAACACAACTAAGATGACAAGAAGAGCGACAACGTGTATTCAAAATGCTACGATCATTGAGCAAAATAAAGTTAATCAGGCTAATGCAACTGGTCTTTGTGGTGGTCATTGGAGTATCAATAAAGCAAAAGATGTTACAGAGTGTACGGATTATAAAGATACATGTATACAAGAAAAAAAGACGACCAAAGATATTTACTTTATAGATAATAAAACAAAATTGTATATGGGAGACGAGGAGCAAATAGGTAGTGATGGTTATCCAGATGCATTGAACACAGATTATTCAACAAAACAGTAAGTTCGACAATAGATAATTACGGTAGATAGCTCTATCTACCGTCAAGCTAATAAAAAATTACTCTTATTCCCTATAATACAAACTTTTAAAACTTGCATAACATATAAGATTATTGTATGATACCAGCAATTTGAAATTACGTACAACGTACAGGAGAAAGTTATGTTACACCCAGCAACAGCGCATTTTGCGATCGTCTTACCTATAGTGGCTTCAGTCTTTGGACTGATCTATCTTTTTACCCGCAGTGAGGGGATGTCCAAGATCTCTTCTCGTGTTATGCTCTTTGCAGCACTTGGTGTCATCGCTGCATGGTACACTGGTTCTCAGGCAGGTCCGGATGCCTATCCGCTTTTAAGTGATGAAGGTCAACGTGAACTTTTAGAGCATAAAGCACTAGGCCTTTATTTGGCAATAGCATTTGGTATTATCGCTCTCATCAAACTGGTAGGTTGTAAACTTAGCAAGTTCGTTGTAGAAGCGGTAGCCATCGTTTTACTTTTAGGTGCTACTGCAGCAGTGCTAAACCAAGGTAAAGATGGTGGTGAGCTGACTTATGAATATGGTGCTGGTGTTGATAAACATGCAGATGGCTTAGACTGCCTTGAAAACCCAGACGACTACATTGAAGAGGAAGACGAAGAATAACTCTTTAAGAAACTGGTATATTAAATTAATCTTATTTCTTCAGTTTAATGGCATATTTTTTTCTAAATAGGAGTAAAATTGTCCTTAAACTTAACACAAGCTGTTTTTTCCCACCTATCAAATTTTTATCACTTTTATAACGATTGCACCTCTTTTTTTAGTTTGAGTTAATGCTTTCTCGGGTAGTATCGACCTAGCGTATAGCCCTATTGTGCTAATTATAAGCTTGTCTTTTGACGAGCATTAGTTGGCATAATAAGAGCTATCACTTAAAT
>JALSUN010000283.1 GCA_027061425.1 Helicobacteraceae bacterium | reverse complement strand
TCTTTTTCACCCTGTGCAAGGTTTGCAACGTTGATAAGTGAGGCGATAAAGCCGTTGAAGACCATGTCAGCACAGATCTTCTGTTGTGCAGAGAGTGTTCCGAGTTTCTCTTCGATCTTGGAGATCGATTTTTTGGCATACTCCACACTTTCGCCTTTGATCATCTCAGTGAACATGGAACCGACGACGACCGTGTCCTGGCAACCGTTGGTAGCGAACTTCACATCTTCGATACTCTCTTGACCGAGTTTTACTGTAAAGATGACAAACTCACCGCTCTTCTCATCCATAGCAACACCTGTACCGTCAGGCGTTTCAAGTTTTCCATAGTTCTCCGGGTACATGATGTGTTTCAGTACCTCAGGATTCATCCCTTCGGGAAGATCGACATTTTCTACAAGTTCTGTTTTATCGTTCAAGATTTTCCTTTGTACATAGAGGTTAAAAATACAGACATTATTCTACTCCATAATTATCACATACTTTTGACATATGACAATAAAACCCAAAAATAGGTATGATATTAATTAATATGCTATTAAAAACAGTACTATTTAGCTATAATTTCACATCTATTATAAATGAGAGACCATGAGCAGACGAAACCCCAACAAGCAAAAGAACAAAAACAACAAACCTGCTTTTACAGAAAAAGATTTTCTGGTCACAACAAGAGAAGAGATGGACCAACGTGGTTGGAAACAACTCGATGTTGTTTTGATCTCTGGTGACGCTTACATTGACTCTCCCTTCATCGGTACAGCTGTTGTCGGTCGTATGCTAGAAAAGATGGGCTACAAGGTCGGTATTATCGGCCAACCGGACATAGAGAGTGCTGATGACATCGGGCGTTTGGGTGAGCCACGCCTTTTTTGGGGCGTGAGCGGCGGCAGCATAGACTCTATGGTCTCCAACTACACTGCAACACGTAAGTTCCGTAATTCGGATGACTATACGCCGGGCGGTAAAAATGACAAACGTCCCGACCGTGCAGTGTTGGTCTACTCCAACCTGATCAGACGTTTTTATAAAAACACTGTACCTATCGTACTTGGTGGCATCGAGGCAAGTCTGCGCCGTATTACCCATTATGATTACTGGAGTAACAAACTTCGCAAGCCCATCTTGTTTGACTCTAAGGCGGACATCCTGATCTACGGCATGGGCGAGATCGCACTTCAGGAATTAGTGACTGCTTTAGACCAAGGCAATGACTTTAAAAACATCCGTGGCATCTGTTACATCGCCAAGG
>JALSUN010000282.1 GCA_027061425.1 Helicobacteraceae bacterium | reverse complement strand
CACTCTCTTTTTTTGTCACACTAGAGAGTTTTTGGCCACTACTACTCAGTAATGTGGTGATGGGTATCGGGATGAGTCTTATCCTCCCCTATATTGAAGTGATTGCCCTCTCGTTAATAGGAAAAGAGTCTTATGGTCGGGTGCGACTTTTTGGTTCCATAGGCTTTATACTGGTAGCCCTTATCTTGGTTCAGTACCTTACTTTTCCTTCTACTGCCCTCTTCTTTTTGTTAACCGTCAGTAGTGCCA
Source organism: Helicobacteraceae bacterium (assembly GCA_027061425.1). GTDB lineage: Bacteria > Campylobacterota > Campylobacteria > Campylobacterales > Sulfurimonadaceae > Sulfonitrofixus. The sequence goes on along the minus strand of JALSUN010000282.1, from coordinate 4,443 downwards.
CTGTACTCTTTGCCTACACCATCGCCCATGTCGACAACAAACAAGTAGTCAAAACTGATAGTATAGAGGGTAAACATTTGAGCATTTTAGCCCATTGGCCGCTCTGGTTAGGACTGACTCTGATGCAGGTAAGTTTTGGGCCATTTTATAACTTCTTTACCATTTATGAGACCGCTCACGGCATCAGCTTGCAAGAGACCATTTACCTCTGGAGTTTTGGTGTTGTTGCAGAGATCGTCTTGTTCTATTTTCAAGGGCCACTGCTCAAAAATAACCTCATAAAACTACTAGAATTTTCACTACTTCTCACGATCGTAAGATGGCTTCTCACCTATTGGTACGCGGACAACCTTCTTGTACTCTACTTTGCGCAGAGTCTGCACGCCTTTAGTTTTGCACTCTTTCATACCGCTTCTATTAGCCTGCTTTACACCCTCTATAGTGAGCGCAAACTGGCACAGCAGTTCTTTTTTGGGATCAGTTATGGTTTGGGAGGGTTTATAGGGGCGCTAAGTTCTGGGTATATTTATGAGCTATGGCCTTCTATGCTCTTTGTTTATGCTGCATTTGTCGCTTTTTTAGCCCTGCTATCGATTCGACTTGGCACCAAACTTCCAACCGATTGAACTTGTATGTTGAAAGTCATCATTTTTTACGCCCATAGCAGGATGACTGTCAGAAGAAAAACTGAGTGATGCCTTTAAATAGATTGCACCATAAATATAAAGTAAAACAGAGGCACCTGTATAGGAGTAATAGTCTTTAAAGTCATCTGCCTTGGGTTGATAATAAGAGGCAAAACTTACACGGGCATCTTTGCCAAACTTGTTGGTATAAGAGAGATAAAGGTTAACCCGACCATTTTTCTCTATAGGGTCTATCTTGGGACTTGTATAATTAATGTACTCATAATATCCACCCACACCCAAATACATACGTCCATAAGAGTGACTCTTTAAAAAACGCCACCTAACACCAGAACCACCTAACAGTCTGCGTTGAATGTTACGAAAGTCATCGCCCTCATTTTGAACAAAAAGCTCCCAGTTCCAGTTGGTATCATAGATGGTATGTAGAAATCTGTAGTGGGCATACGCCTTGTTCTCATTGATAACACTTCGAGCAATGCCATAGTCATAATTGAAGTCTAACCATGTCACATAACTGCGGTTGTTATCATAACTGATACGTGACTTGAATTTATATTCATCTTTGTTGGTGTTACCACGTTGGTTGTTAGCTGAAGCTTGAATGTAACCTGCAATGCCTGGACGCAGTCCCACCTCATTAGGAGAGATGTTAATCACGGCAAAAAGAGGTGTTGCTGTTAGTAAGACAGTAAAAAAGAGATATTTGAACATAAGACCCACTCTAAAAAAATGAGTTGTATTATATCACCTCAAACTGTATCACCCTTAAGAAGGGCGTGGTTTAAAAATCTGCGATAAATGATGCCAAAAAGACACTGTCATAATTAGAACGTATCTCAGGAGTGATGTTGTTTGTATAGTCTATAGTGTAACTCACACCCATAGAGAACATGTCACTGATCTTCGCCTCTACCGCTGTTTTAGATTTGACAAAATAATTTGATGTATCTTTAAACTCACTTCTATACATCAAATACTGTATAAACTTTGCACTCGTTGTAAACTGATAGATATAGTCCATAGAGGCTTGATAACCATAATAACGTTCTGTAAATTCAGGAGTGGTGACATTGGTATCGGCATCACTGCTTTCTCTGTATCGGTCCCACATATGTAAAACGTTGGCCTGAAACTTCAGGTTGTGCGCTTCGTTTTCATAAGCAGTCACTAAAGCACCCGGTCCAGTATATACTTGGTAGACATAAGTTGAGAACTCGTCACCCTTTGCACCAGCAAGGTAGTTAAACGCTATGGTCTCATTAAAATTAAAATCATAGTTTAGCTCTGTGTCCCATCTGTTTTTAGTACGCAAGGTGTCGATGTACGTGCCATTTTCATCATAAGAGGTGTTCTCTGAGTAGAGTACATTACCTACAAATCGTAAGGAATTACTGTAAAAAGGATAGATCACTTTCAAGTTACTCGCTACGTCAGTTGACTCTGTATTTCCATCTGTTTTAGCATAACTCAACTCAAAGTGTGTTGTAACGTTTTGATCATCTGCGGCCATAAGACCCAGACTAAAACCTGCTATCACTAAAAAACTAACTAACTTGTTCATTTAAAACCTCCGTTTTGTCAAAATGTACATCCATTTGTGGATAAGGAATAGAGATACCCGCTGCATCAAGTGCCAGTTTGATCTCTTCTATCATCTCAAAATAAGCATCCCAATAATCTTCAGACTTTACCCAAGCACGTACTGTAAAGTTCACACTGTTGTCACCTAACTCAGTGACTGCGACCAAGGGAGCAGGGTCTGCAATAGTATGAGCGTTTTTCTCTATCACTGCATACATCACATCTTTTGCCTTTTTGATATCATCATCATAGCCTATACCTACAGCATGATCAACACGGCGTACCGGCTTAGATGAAAAATTCGTGATATTACCACTAGTGATCGCAGCATTGGGAACGATGATCAAGCGGTTATCCACCGGTGAGATCGTTGTGTTAAAGAGACTGATCTTATCAACCGTACCTTCTGCACCGCCCGCGTTGATAAAGTCTCCCACTTTAAAGGGGCGAAACACCAAAATAACAACAGCTGAACCGATGTTAGAGAGGGTATCTTTAAGTGCCAAACCTATAGCCAGACCTGCAGCACCTAAAATCGCCATAAACGAGGTCGTCTCTATCCCCACCTGACTCATTGCAGCCAACAAAATGACCGCCATTAAACCATAATAGAGCGCACTGCTAGAGAGTTCAATCAGCGTCTTTTCTACATTATGATGGTCTAGTACTTTTGTTAAGGTCACACGTAATTTAGATGCAATGGCTTTACCAATAAAAAATATAAACAGTCCACCAATGATGTTGAGACCATACTCTGTTCCATATTGAATGGCCAAGTCATAATACTTACTTGCATTCAACACCAGTTCATCACTTACCTTATCTATGTCTGTTATATCAGCCATTCACACTCCTGTAAATCATTTAAGTTTTTTGATTTTAACAAAACTCTACTTCATCTTTATCATAACAAGAGAGTACTTAACTCCGCACTTCTCTCATCTCTTCTAGACGTAAAGCAACGCTCTTGTAATAACTTGTATTGACAGACTGAAACTGTTCTAAAAGAGGTCTGTACTTCACATAATTTTTCCAAGCCCTAGTTGCAGGATCCGGCCGTCCTCTTTTGGTCAACTCAAATGAGACCGCAGCATTGATAAAGCCTTTAATCAATTTCATCTCCTTGTCATCTTCAAAACGACGTGGAAACCAGATCTCTTCAAGTGCTTCATGCGCATCAAAAAAACGTTCTTCATCCAGACAGCAGACAAAACGGTCTAAATGTAGGCTGTAGTTATCAGACATCGTCACGTTTTGGTAGTTCACAAACAGGTGCACGGTCAGGCAGAAGTTGCATGTTTTTACGCCAGTATCCACGTCCCCCTTTAAGAGAGAGACAGTGGTATGCTGGAAACTTCTCTTGATACTCTTTCAGGCGTTCGTATGTTGCCTTACCTGTGTCACAATAAAAGACGAAGACGGACCCTTCTGGCGCTTTGTTTAACTCAAAAGGGTTATAGACCACAGTCTCCGCTTTTTCTATAGGTGCCAAGATAGTATCGACCAAAAACACCTTGACCCCCTCTTTTTCAAGACGTGCTTTCTCCTCTAAAAACTCTTTTTGTGTCCACTCTTTTGGAAATATCTCTCTCATGCTCATACTTTATATTTTTGGTAAATTCTAACAGAGTTTTCCCCTCACATCGCTTTGTTTTTTGAGTATCTTTAAAACTTCAGCAATATCACTCAAAACTAATACCCCCCTAATACAAAACTAACTACACTTCACTATGTCTAAGAAAAAAAAATTTACCAAACTCAACCAGACCATCCGCCACTTCTTTGGTGAAGATGGATTTGACGAGGGTATAGAGCGCGTGAGCGAAGCCACCCTCATCGCGCTTGCACAAGCCCTCGGTATCATTACCGAAAACAACTCTAAAAAGAGTCTCGTTCGCATCTTGCGAACCCTCTGGTCAGAAGCCGACATCGACCTAAGACGTCACATCGTAGAGTTTTTTAAAGCAGAAGGCACAGTCTATGCTTCAAACAAGCCACATGTTGGCTTTGATGAACGTGCGGAGAAGATCGATGAGCTTTTGCTTGACCTTCCTGACGTCACCACACAAGAGGTACAAGAGCTACACAAGGCCTTTAGTGATGTTCGCACCAAAAAGATAAACCTCTATAAAATTCAGAGTAAACTTGAGCACCTTCGTTTTGAAAAAAAACGTACTACTATAGAGAAAAAAGCTCAAGGTACTTTTGATGA
>JALSUN010000281.1 GCA_027061425.1 Helicobacteraceae bacterium | reverse complement strand
GGTAAACGGGTGAAAAAAGGTGAGGTGATCGGATATGTGGGTACGACAGGTCTCTCTTCTGGTCCACACCTACACTTTGGACTCTACAAAAACAACCGTCCTATAAACCCTAGAAGTGTGATACAAGTGACCACTAAAAAGTTAAAAGGTGCCAAGAAAAAGCAGTTTAACGACATAGTCAAACGTTACAATGCAGAAGCCGAGAAAATTTTAGCAGGTGCTTCGAGTGTACCTGCCAATATGGATTTTAGTCCGGTCTGTTATGTGAAACATGACAAGTTTGAAGTAGAAGGAGAAAACAATGCAACAGTACGAAAATGAGATGCAACATGCTCTTGAACTCTACTTAAACGGAAGTGACGACCATGAGCTTCACGCCTCTGAAGTCGCTTACCTTCTTAAAAAGATTTATAAAGAGGAGAGAGACTCTTTTTTTACGTCTCTCACACGCCTACCACAAGAAACACGTGGTGATGTGCTTCTTGAACTTCCTGAAAAGCTTAAAGATGAGGCGATTAACTTCTACTCTACCAAAGAACTTGCTGAAGCAGTTGAAGGGCTAGAGTCTGATGATGCGACTGACCTTGTCCAAGATATCGATGAGTTTGATGAAGATAAGTCTGATGCAGTTATTGCCCAACTTGATGATGATGATCGTGAAGAGATAGAGCACCTTTTACATTATGAAGACGATCAAGCGGGTGCTTGGATGCAGACAGAGCTTTTCGATGCGACTTTGGACGAGCGTATTGTTGATGCTAAAAACCGTCTTAAACGTCTTAAAGAGTCTGGTGAACTGGAAAATGTGCATCAGGTCTTTATTATAAATGAAGAGCGACGCTTGATCGCGACCATTCCTCTTGAAGATGTGATATTGTTTGATTTTGAGAAGACATTTCGAGAGCAGGTGGAGTCAAAAGAGTTTCGTTCAGTAGAAGTGTCGGATGATATAGAAGATGTTGCTTCGATGTTTGAGCAGTTTGACCTCTCTGTCTTGCCTGTTGTAGATAGACAGGGTCATCTGGTCGGACGTATCACCTCAGATGATATTTATGACGTTATCGAAGAGCGTGCAACAGAGCAGATCTATAACCTTGCGGGTGTTAATGATGATGTCGAACAAGATGAAGAGTTATGGGGGATTTTTAAAAACCGTGCTTCATGGCTTTTTATAAACCTTATTACCGCTATTTTGGCTTCGATAGTCATCGGAATGTTTGATGCAACACTCGCTGCCTTTGTTCCTTTGGCCATTTTAATGCC
>JALSUN010000280.1 GCA_027061425.1 Helicobacteraceae bacterium | reverse complement strand
CAACAGGGTCACAAGCGATACCCCCTACTTGTTGAAAGTAGGTGAACTGTGTCACCTCCATACCATTGAGCCACACTTCCCAACCAAGACCCCATGCACCCAGTGTAGGAGACTCCCAGTTGTCTTCGACAAAACGGATGTCATGGTCTTTAAGATTAAGTCCCAGGTACTCTAAACTTTTAAGATAAAGTTCCTGGATGTTGTCTGGACTCGGTTTGATGAGTGCTTGAAACTGGTAGTAGCTTCCCAAACGGTTTGGGTTCTCTCCATAACGCCCATCAGTCGGACGACGAGACGGTGCTACGTAAGCTACCGACCATGGCTGTGAGTCGAGTGAACGTAAAAAAGTCGCAGGGTGAAAAGTACCCGCACCCGCTGGGATATCATAAGGTTGAACGATATTACAACCCTGCTCTTTCCAAAATTGTTGCAGTTTTAAAAGTAAGTCGCTAAAAGTGATCATGCGTGCCCTCAAATGTGTAATTGGCGCATTATAGCATTTTAACTTTCAGAGGGACTAATACCTGACAAATCATAATAGATCTTTGAAATTAAAACTTCATCCCGACAGCGACTCTAGGACAAAAACCCAGATGTGCGTGATACTCTGTTGCACCATCTAAATAGAACAGTCCAGATCCAAGTCGATACCTTACAACTAATATCAATTTCTATCTCTTTTTCAATACTATAAAGATTACTCGCAGTATGTCTGTTGGAATCAGTACTAAAGTTCTATGCATTGTTGTCTTATAATATGTCAACCTTCTCTTAACCAAGTGCTAACAGTCCACTAATAATGCACATGTTATAATAAGAACATATATAAAGGATATTTTTGTACCGTTTTTTTTTAATACTACTCCCATTTTTATGGAGTGGCTGTAGCGAAGACAGCACCTCTAGCCCTCGTACTATAACACCCACAACAGGCGCGCAGTCAGCCAACCAAATCTTTCAATCTGCTTCTACGTCTATGCAGAAACGCCCCATGTTGGTGATACGCTTGGAGTATAAAGACAAAAAGTTTGTAAGTTCAGAAGCGATCTGGCAAAAAAAACTGTTTGGAGATAACAAAGGAGAGCTTAACAACTACTATCATGAGATCTCTCATAACCAATTTGAATTCCAACCCGTCGCCAATGATGGTAATGTAGTCAATGGCGTCGTGACCATAACTAGAAACATCAACCACCCAGACCCAAACATAGATGCTCCTAATTTCACCAGCATACTTCACCCTGAGCTAAAACTGGCCATAGAAACACTCTCAAATGATGGATTCGACTTCTCTGTTTATGACACAAACTCAGATGGTGACATCACAACTGATGAACTTATCATTACCTTTATCATGGCAGGTGAAGAAGATGCTTACTCAGGAGGGGGGATAACAGATGGTATCTGGGCCCACCAATGGTGTACAGAAAAAAACTATACGCCAACCGTCAACGGAGTGAGTGTTATGGGCTGTAGTTATGATGGAAACTACGCTATATTTGGAGAGAGGCACCATGACTCTGCACTGAAGTCTCATGACGCTACCATAGGTATCATCGCACATGAATTAGGTCATAGTTCTTTTGATCTGCCTGACCTCTACTATGGAGGGGCTACACGCATAGGTTATTACGGTCTTATGGCCAATGGCAGTTGGGGACAAGTCAAAAGTAGCGATGAACCAGGGTCTTCACCTACACATATGTGTGCTTGGAGTAAGATTGATGTAGGTTGGTATGTCGCTAAAGAGACAACTGATGACCCTGATTCATTTGTCCCACTCGGAGCAACTGGTCAAGCAGATTATAACATCATCAAGACTCCCATCTTTAACAACAAAGATGAATACTTTCTTATAGAAAACCGTGGGGCACACAGTTATGATGAGGGGCTCAAGTATGTCTCTAGTGGCTACAATGGCGGTGTTGCCATCTGGCATATCGATGAGGAGACCATCCGCAGTAAACGTAAAGACAACACCATCAACGCTGACAAAAATCACAAAGGCGTAGACCTCGAAGAGGCTGCCGGTGATTTGTGTGACACAGGTAACGGAGACAGTGTCAAAAACCTATATTACGCTTCTAATGTCTCACTTTTCACTCCAAATACTAAACCCAACACTGACCAATACGATGGGGGATACAGTTATATATTTATCACGGACATCTCATCGCAATCAGACCAGATGAGTCTTAAAATCAACAATCCTAAAGAGGCACCATGAAACTACTTATAAGCTTAACGCTCCTTACACAACTGCTCATCGCTGCACCGGCTTTTCAAGGTAAACGTACCTTTACACAACCTGATGGTACAGTCGTTATATATCATAATCGTGGAGATGAGTATCTCCACTACTCTGAAACAGAAGATGGGGAGATCTTACTTTTTAACAAAGAGCACAACAGAATGGAGCATGTTAAAGTACTCGACAACAGACTCAGACCTTCTGGAGAGGCCTACACTGATAAGCCTACTACAAAGTCAAGTACACGTACACAAAAAACAGAGCGTATAGACAAAGCAACACTTAGAGAACTTCATGACTTGCGAAAAAGTCAACGCAACATGCACAAACACAAAAAGTCCATGCATCAGCATCATAAAAAAGAGAACCCTTCTAAAACAGGTAAGGAATAAATCGCTTGGTTTGTTGCATATAATCTTTATATACAGGATTGTCCATACACCATAAACGTTCTTCTCGTATGGCTTTAAGCGCTAAAACAAGACCTAACAGTAAAAAGCTACTTACTTCTAAATAAGTTGGTGTTGCAACCATCAATCCAAGTGTCATCAAAAGGACAGAAGTGTACATCGGGTGACGTACAAAATGATAGGGACCGGAGGTGATGAGTTCACAGTCCTCTTTGAGTTCAGGTCTTATGTTAAAGTTTCCCAAACGGTTATGCTGGATGGTCCACAGACCAAAGATCACACCGACCACTAAAATCCCAAGACCCCACCATGACGTCAAAATACCACAAGACCCTATGACCATCATACCTATAAGAAAAAACTGTGCAAACACCAAACTTCTTGAGTACATTTTAACTCCTTATTGAACTATCTGATTTGTCCAGAGGGTTCAATTCATTTTACAGACGATCTCACCGACCGACCTGCCTAAGGCATACGCCACTACACTACACTTTACTTTTAAGAGGTAACAGAGGTTCTCTCTCGGTGAAGGTGAAAGACACTCATAGTTGCCCATTCCTTTAGTCAGTACCAGGTCTGCTGCGTCAAAAAGTTCTTGAGACATTTTGTTTGCTCTCTCATAAGCAAACCCAGGAGTGTTCACGCCACTGTCCACCAAATGACACAACTGCTCAAACCCCGCCTCTTTTGCCTCTTTCATGGTCACATCATTAATGATGGGATTTCCCCGCACCATATAGCTAATGTGAAGTTGAGGGTAGAGTGTTTGTAGGGTTTCGATGCAGAGATAGTCAAAAATGTGTTCACCTACATTGTCACCGATGTACAGCAGTGTTGAAGCCTTTTCAAGTGCCCCGCGTAAGAGTTCAACATCATCATGTGCAAAGTGGGTCTCAAACACCTTCTCCATCTCATCATTAAGATCAAAACTCACTTCAGAGGCGAGGTCTATGACATTACCTGCCACAGCAATTTTAATCGCGGTTAAAAGCTTGTCACTGCTCTCTTGGAGTTCTTGGTGAAGTTGGGGGATAAAGCTTTGGGCTTTTTCAGTGGCATGAGACTTCAGTTGAGCATAAAGGTCATCCATACCTGCAAGTTGCGCCATTTTCTCATAGACATCAGACGCCACTTCAGGGGGTGACTTACTAAAGTCAAAATCTTCACTTAACTTGGAGACCTTACCCACAATACGTCTGTTTAAGGCATCATCAGCGCCGATGGCATCAACCACACGGCGACTCTGATTTATGATACATTCAACACAGGCATTGTCTATGGTCAAAACAGGTCTCCAAAAAAGTTTTATTTTAAGCTAAAAAACCCGTCATTCCTGCGAAGGCAGGAATCCACGAGTTTGAATATACAAGCTATTTATATGGTTAGGTTCCTGCTTACGCAGGAGTGACGGCTTATAAATAAGCTGACACTATTTAGCCTATGATCGTCTCAATCTCTAAAGAGTCCATCTCCACTTTCTTCGCTTTAGCGATGCGGTCTTCTTGAAGCTTTACTGCAAGGTCTGCATCACTCAGTGCTAAGATCTGCATTGCCAAATAAGCAGAGTTCATGGCACCCGCTTTACCAATGGCTACGGTTGCTACCGGCATACCTGCGGGCATCTGTACTGTAGAGAGAAGGGCATCGATCCCGCTAAGAGCAGATGCACTCATCGGTACACCAATAATAGGCTTCACCGTTTTAGAAGCTAAAACACCCGCCAAGTGCGCTGCCATACCTGCTGCCGCAATGAAGACTTGCGCCCCTTTTTTCTCCGCTTTAATAATATAGTCTTTAGTACGCTCAGGTGAACGGTGCGCTGAAGAGATTATGAGTTCATGATGAACACCAAATGCCTCTAGTGTATCTGCACATGACTTCATCACTTCATAGTCACTTTTACTTCCGATAATAATTGAAACAAACTTCATTGTTTTCCCTTTTGTGAGCGATGCTCTAAATTGTGGCGCAATTATAACAAAAGAGAGACATATACTTAACAACTAAACAAACATTTCAACATACTTAAAGTAAACTGTCTTAATTTTTA
>JALSUN010000279.1 GCA_027061425.1 Helicobacteraceae bacterium | reverse complement strand
TGGGTGATGAAGTACTTACAGTTGCAAATGTAAGCCATGCTTATGGTGACAACCAAGTACTTAATGACATTAGCTTTAAAGTTATTCCTGATGAAAAAATCGCTCTTATCGGTGGAAATGGTGTTGGAAAATCAACACTTATGAAAATCCTTGTTGAAGAGATGAAAGCCACTTCTGGTGAAGTAACGATGGGAGCGACTATAGAGCCTTCTTACTTCCCACAAGATACTGCTGACATCATCGAGGGTGATGGTACACTCTATGACTGGTTACGTGCTTATGACCCTAAACGCGACATCGCTGAGATAAGAAACTGTCTTGGACGTATGCTTTTTAATGGTGAGCAGCAAGAGAAATCAGTTGTTAGTATTTCAGGTGGTGAAAAACACCGTATGATGCTTAGTAAACTTATGCTTGAAAATGGTAACTTTTTACTTCTTGATGAGCCTTCTAACCACCTTGACCTTGAGGCTATCGTTGCACTCGGTGAAGCACTCCATGAGTTTAAGGGAAATGTTATCTGTGTATCTCATGACCGTGAGTTACTTGACGCATTTGCTGATCGTATCATCGAGATTCAAGCTGATGGTACAATCATTGACTTTAGAGGTTCTTATGAAGAGTTCGCAGAGCAAAGAGCTGCTGGAACTATATAAACATGAGTGCTCAATACGAAAACTATTTAGGTCTTGGTATTGCTGGAAACTTCGCACTTCACCTAGCGCAAGCTGGTGAACTCGAAGATTTCAAAGATGTGATAACAGCTGACGAAGCTGCTCCAAAAGGAATGTTTCCTTTTTATCTTCCAAACTTCACTCCAAGCACAAACGCGACAACAAGAACTCCCAAAGATATTTTAACTACCTACCCTCTTTCCTCAGATACTTTAGAACTTCCAAAACAAGATGTAAATGTTCAAACAGAACCTGAAGTTGGTTTAGTCTGTGAGATAAGTTATAAAGACGGCAAAGTAGAGACTGTCACGCCAACACACTTTGGAGCTTATAATGACTGTTCTATCCGTGTTGGTGGTGCAGAAAAAATAAGTGACAAGAAAAACTGGGGAAGTTCTTCTAAGGGAATTTCCCCTTCACTTATAACAATAGATAAGTTTTGTGAGGGTGGAGTAATGGATAGTTACTCTATCTGTAGCTTTCTTAAACGCGACAATGTATTAATCCCTTACGGTGAAGATGTAGAACTTAATGGATACAGCTACTTCTACTCTAAACTTACAGAGTGGATAAAAAAACAGATCAATACTC
>JALSUN010000278.1 GCA_027061425.1 Helicobacteraceae bacterium | reverse complement strand
TTACTCTTCTGAAGATTGTAAAGCATGTCATCTTCCTATTGTTAATCAGTGGAAATCGTCTTATCATGCGCGCTCTCATTATGATAAAAATGAGTATCTACAAGCTTCTATGAACTATGTGCACCGTAAAACAAGAAAGTCGCTTAACTCTGTAAAAGTACAATGTGCTACCTGTCACAATCCACGTATCAGTGTGACTGAGACAAGCGAAGATTATGAGATCGCAGCAGTGATGAAGTTAACACGCGACAGTGATGTAGACAAGGCAGTTGATAGTGCTGCTATTTCTGAAGGTATAAACTGTCTGGTCTGTCATAATGTAGATGCTATTAATGAGACTTTACCACCAGAGAAACGGGGCATACATCGTCTAAAGTGGAATCCAGCAGGTATGATGAGTGGTCCGTTTAAAGATGCTAAATCAACTTACCACAATTCACAATATAGAGAATTTTTTGGTAAAGACCCTAAAAAGCTCTGCTTGACCTGTCATGCAAATGACCGTTCAGAGAAGGGTCTAGTGTTTGCAAATACCCAAAATGAGTATAAAGATACTAAAAAGCAATGTGCTGACTGCCATATGGGGCCAAAAAAACCAGGCTATGCAAGCACATTAGCGGTAGATAATGGCAAACCTAAAAAGCGTATGGTGCGTGAACATTGGTTTGTAGGTGCTCATTATACACCGATGTGGAAAGATGCGCTGTCTGTGAATGCGACACAAAAAGGAGAAAAACTCATCATAAAGCTTAGTAACAAAAACCCGCATAACATTCCAACGGGTTTTGGGGCAAGAGAAATCGTGGTAGAGATTAGTTATTGGAATGATGGTCAACTCTTGGAAGAACAAGAACTCGCTTTAACGCAACACTATACTGACAAGCGTGGTAAAATCACCATCCCTCACCTGGCGGTTAAAGTAACAGAGAACTTCTCCATCCCAGCAAATGGGTATAAGAAATTTTTAGTAAAGATTCCTAAGTCAGCGACCAATGCTGTTGTGAAAGTCTCTTACAGACTGGTCAATGAGGAGGTCCGTACCCTGTTAAAACTCAAGGGTAAAGAGTGGGGTAAAAAGAGCTTTATAGCGAAGTCAAACATTACGTTACGTTAGACATCCCAGTGTTTAGCCACGCATCTGCATACTGATCATCATATCATTGCCCTCTTGGCGTACTGAAAACTGATGCTTACCACAAAACTCATCATTCATCTTCTGTGCTAATTGGCTTGCAGCGATGAGTGCGTCATCCTTGTCTGAAAAATTTGACTCTAGTGCCATATCTCTACGACGTACACAACCACACTGCTGCTCTATAATAACTTTATACATTCATATCCTTTTGAAGTAATCGCGATATTATAAACAGATGATTTTAAATGATAGGAAGGAGTAAAAACTCCTTATAGACGGTTAAGTTTAGTAAGCTATACCGGTAGCACTACGTACTTTTTCTATGATAGGAAGGGCGATGTTTTGTGCTTTAGAAGCACCAAATGCTAAGATCTCACGTACTTCATCTTGGTTGTTGTCAAAATACTCACGTTTTTCACGATAAGGTCTAAAATATTCCCAAATGACATCATGAAGATAGAGTTTAAAATGCCCATGACCTTCACCACCACGTTCGTAACGCTGTTGCAACTCTAGGGCCTCATTATCATTTAAAAAGAGTTTTGCGATGTTATAAACATTACAGTTCTCCCAAGTTTTAGGATCTTCAAGAGGTACGGCTTCCGTGACAATTTTTTTAACAGTTTTAAGTTGCTTCTTCTCTTCGCCAAAAATGTTGATAGTGTTACCATAAGACTTTGACATCTTCTGTCCATCTATACCGGGAACAGTGGCGACGTTAGTGTCTACTTTATGTTCAGGAATGACAAAGACATCTCCATGAAGGTTATTAAACTTGGTGGCGATGTCACGCGCCATCTCTACGTGTTGGATCTGATCTTTTCCTACAGGAATGATCTCTGAGTTAAACATCAGTATATCGGCGGCCATGAGTACAGGGTATGAGAAGAGGTTGTGATTACTGGCAATCCCTTTGGCTGTTTTGTCTTTATAGCTGTGTCCACGCTCTAAAAGTCCCATAGGGGTAAAAGCGGAGAGTGCCCAGTAGAGTTCAAGAACCTCTTTCACATCAGACTGTACCCAAAATGTAGATTTTTCAGGGTCCATTCCCAGTGCTAAGAAGTCTATAGCCGCTTGCATAGTCAGTGAGGCAAGGCGTTCGCCATCATGGACACTGGTCATGGCGTGATAGTTTGCTATAAAGGCAAACACTTCATCTTGACCTTGGGAGTCTATCATCTTCTTAATAGAACCAAAGTAGTTACCAATGTGTAGATCGCCTGAGGACTGGATCCCTGTTAAAATGCGCACATCATCTCCTTATAGAGAGTCTTCTCTCTGCATTATTTGCGAAATTATAGCCAATTCGCCTCTAAATCTCATTATTTTAGGATCGAAGGGGAGTTTGTTAATTTATTATTAGAATAGATGTGATATTCTAGAGCATCTTAAGAATAAAGGATAGAAAATGAGCGTACAAATTAGAGCAAAAGATATTACACTAAGTGATCACAACAAAAAGCACATTGATGCAGCAATGGAGCAATTTAAAAAATATGGTTTAGACATTACTTCTACAAATGTTGTTGTAAATAAAGTTAAAAATGGAGTAGCGGTAGAATTTGAGTTTTCTATAGCACACCACACACCAGTGATAATCAATCAAGAAGATAAAGATTTAGATGCAGCTATTGATCTTGCAATTGATCGTGCGACTAAGGCACTTCGTCGTATGCATGATAAAGATGTTACACATCGTGGAACAGGTATCAAGGGTCTTGAGGCAGAAGTAGAAGAAGAAACAGAAGAAGCGTAACACTTTTAAGTAGCCTTCGGGTTACTTCTCTCCGTTAGACCATCCATTAATTTATGATTTTATTAAACATATTACATACTAAGGATTTATCATGAAAAAAATAAAAGTTGTCTGTCCTCATTGCGATCAAGTTAATGCTATTCCAGCTAAAGAGCATTACAACAAAGCCAACTGTGGCCACTGTAAAAAGTCACTTCTGGAGACCACCCCAGTTCAACTTAGTACAAGTAACTTAGACTTACATCTTGTGAACAGTGATATTCCTGTAGTGGTAGACTTTTGGGCACCGTGGTGTGGCCCTTGTAAGATGATGGGACCTGCTTTTGAAGCAGCAGCAAAGTCTTTTCCGTTAAAAGTACGTTTTGCTAAGTTAAATACTGAAGAACACCAGGCTCCTTCTGCTAAATTTGGTATCCGCTCTATCCCTACCATGATCATCTTTAAAAATGGTCAAGAGGTGGGACGACAGTCTGGTGCATTAAGCGAAGAGCAGATTAAACAGTGGGTAGGACAGTTTGCATAGTGCTGCTACCAGCGTTACATCACAACTAAACAAGGACATATAATGTACCAATGGACTATATGGTTTCACCTCATTTCACTCATCTCATGGTTTGCGGTACTTTTTTATCTGCCCCGCCTTTTTGTCTACCATGTAGAAAATGCTGACAAACCGGAGTTTGTAGAAGTGGTTAAGGTCATGGAGATGAAGATCTATCGTTATATTGGTGTCCCAGCGTTTTGGGCCACGGCCATCTCAGGAACAGCCTTAGCCTTTATGTACCCTACAAACATCTTTACAACTGGAGGATGGTTCCATGTTAAACTCCTCTTTGTTGCTATCTTGATCGCTTACTTCTACTCTATGGGTTTTTACCGAAAAAAGCTTTTAGAAAATGATACCTATAAAAGTGGAAAGTTTTTTAGAGTTTATAATGAAGGGCCAACGATTTTGATGCTTATTATTGTGGCTATGGTAGTGATAAAGCCGTTCTAGATAAAGGTGCCCTAAATAGATTTAAAACTGATTATATATCTTCAAGTTTTATCTTTTTAAAACTAGCACTATCATAGGATGCATCTTTTTTTGCAGGGACGCTTACCCAAAAGTATAGATACTTTTCATATATAAAAGCGCTCTCAGCATAGATATTATGTTTTGCTTTGATGGGTCTATATCTATGAAGTGTACCATCTTCATTTATACGTAGAAGGTTAAAGTTGTCTTTACCGCTAATAGAAAAGAGAGAGACATTTAATCCTGTATTGTAGGATAAATACAAAGCTTTTGGCGTTTCTATAAAATTAAGGTTACGGGCATCATCTTTTTCAATCACCAACTCTTGAGCGTTTAACTTTTTTGATGTGTTATCTATGGATGTAGCATTTAACATTAATGAGGTGTTCCCACAAATACCATTATAAGTGAGGTAAAAGGTCTCTTTAAAAATGGAAACATCAAGATGCAACACACCACATTTCTGCTCAAATAGCTTTTTACTGAAAATCTCTTTTTTTAAACTTTCATCATATATGCTTAAAATCCCAGATGGCGTTTGCATCTCTTCTTCTCTTTTATGAGAGGAGAAGGGGGTATAGGCGGATTCATGTGAACTTTTTAATATATACGTCAGGTTGTCTTTTTTAAGAACATAGTCTTGCCCTATATCAAAATCATTGACATCAACCTGAAGTTTATATTTTGACTTGTACAGCTCTTTATAGTTTGAATATTCTTCATTAGTGATAGGTATGATGTTTTGCTTTTTTTCTTCACACCCAGAAAACAAGAACAGTAAGGCAAACATGCAGTATAGTTTTTTTCTTACTAGATTGATAAACATTACAG
>JALSUN010000277.1 GCA_027061425.1 Helicobacteraceae bacterium | reverse complement strand
TTCTCAAATATTTTTTTGTAGTTCTCTTGAACCATCTCTACATACTGACCTTGTAAAAGGTCATTGATACCGATCTGTAAGACAAGTGTTTGAGGTCTCTTCTCTAAAGTATAGTGCAGTCTGTAAAGAAGACCATCAGTGGTATCACCGGCAATCCCGGTATTGTGATGTGCTCCGAAGTGAGACCAGTCATGAAACTGGGTCAGAGAGTCACCAAGAAAGATAAGGGGAGGTTGGTTGTTCATGATAAATATCTTTACATTGTCATTCCTGCGAAGGCAGGTGACCAAAGGAAATGCCCTTGGGTGAATCAACGAGTTGCTATCTCTTCTAAACTACTTTGTGGATTCCTGCCTACGCAGGAATGACGGGAAAGGGTTAGAGGTGCTTAATCTTAACAGTTGAGTTGAGTAACCAACCTGTAATGACCATGAGTAAAATGGTAATAAAAGCAGGCAGTATGTAAACTCCAGCTAAAAACACAAACCATAAAACGATGGCACCCATAGGCGTTGGAAGGCCTGTGAAGTACTCTTCTACCTCACCCTCTTCAGCATTGATGTTGAACTGTATCAGACGACGTAGACCACTGATGATATAGTAAACAGAGACACCCGCACCGGTGATGAAGATAAAGTTTGACTCTGAGGGTTGGATGATAGCAACAAAGATGATAAACACGGGTGTCAGTACAAAAGAGAGAAAGTCCGCATAAGAGTCTAACTGAATTCCAAACTCGTTGGAGAGGCCATGTTTACGAGCCATCTTGCCATCGAAGATGTCAAAACCGCCACCGATCCACAAAAAGACAATGGCCCAAGCAAAGTCACCTTGTGTGGCTAGGTACATAGCGATAAGACCACTGCTGAGGTTTCCAAAGGTAAACATGTTGGCTAAGTTAAAATGGCTGTCTGCACGGTAAAGAAAATTCATTATAATCCTTGAGTATTTGTAAGCGCGCTATTATAGCAAAAACCTGACGAAGTAAAAGTAAGAGATATATTATAAGTATATTTTGATAATTAATATTGATTTAATATGCTTGTTGGCATGATTCCAAATACTTGAAAAAGATAGTATTAGTCTATTATGAGAAGGTGGATAGCGAGATGATGAGGTGGATCATACTTTTGGCAGTTTCGAGCAACACACTGTTGTCTGCTCATGAAGCAGCAACACAGAAAAGTGCTGAAGGTGGTCTTGTCCATAGTAAGCAAAAAGGGCGGTATGGGGTTCTTAAGCAACTGCCGCAGAAGGCAGAAAGTTTTGATACCTCTTTTGATTATGCCCGGC
>JALSUN010000276.1 GCA_027061425.1 Helicobacteraceae bacterium | reverse complement strand
GGGATAACCTTGTTTTTACTGCCACCTATGATGATACTGACGGTGATGGTGTACTTGACAGCACAGATGTCGATGATGATAATGATGGTATTTTAGATGTTGATGAAAAAAGTGTTCAAACGGACAGCTATTCAAATGGCGATGGCGGTGGTACACATATCTATAGCTATGCATATACAGATCGATCGACGGTATCGATAGATCTCATGGCAGTTAATCATGCTTTTAATATTGAAATAGATGGTGTTACACTGCTTACGAGTGGTAAAATAATGGACATTGATGATACAACAGGGCGAAGCCAATTAAAGTTTGCTACCAGTGGCGGCTCTAGTGGAACGACTGTGAATAATCCGGAGAACACTAACAGTAATGGACTACCCCGAGTTCGTATTTACATTGATGCAAATGGAGTAGTGAAGGTTTATGGTACCAGAACAACGTCATCAACTTTTATAGAATCCTTGATAACAGCAGATGGGAGTACCTTCAATACCTTTGTTCCTTCGTCTGGCTCTCATGAGATCAAAATAACTAATATAAATGATTCTGGAACGGAAACGCTAAACGCTAAAAATATTATCGCTACCAATGTAGACAGTGATGGAGATGGCATAGTCAACAGTCTTGATCTGGACAGTGACAATGATGGCCTTCCAGATAATGTAGAAGCACAGTCTACAGCAGGATTTATACTTTCGGCAACACCGCCTGCAGTACGTACCGATGGAAGTAACAGTGCTTATGCTGCTACTGGATTGACACCTCCAGACACTGATGGTAATGGTATCAGTGATTTTCTTGATACAGATTCAGATGATGATGAGATTACAGATTGTCAAGAGGGTAATGTTATGGTTTCTTGTCCCATTATAACGGTAGAAGCTAATGGTATGAATATTAATGCAGGTGGCGCGAGTAACTATGATACAGTAGCTGGAAATATAACAAATCCCGATCCGGCTATAGCCAATCAAACTGATGATGAGATTAGCGGTAATGGTGAAGCGGCATACAGAGAAGCTGCTTGTGGTTTGGCTGAGGTGAGTTTAACAGCTCTTCAGTGGAAGACTTTTAGCTTCGCTTGTGACACTGGTTCCAACACAATAGAAAACCTTCTAGGCGATTCGCTGGGTGTCTATGGAGATAATGCAGAATGGGTAATGTACAAACAGTCTGGAAGTTATACCGGAAACCCAAGAACAGACTTTACTTTAATGAATGCCAGCGATACAGTAACGGCTGGAACTGGGTACTGGATCATAACTGACAAGGATGTTGTTGCGAAAGTCAAACGTCCACTAGCGGGTATCTCTAAAACTGCTACGACACCAGCCTCTGGTTTTGCAGGCATTCCGACTACGGGTCAGGCTTTTACGAAAGTGATGGCTTACCAATTACCTGACTCTTCAACGACTGAGGCGAAAAAAGTTCTCATAGGTAATCCATTTTTAAAAAAGTTTCAACTTTCAGATCTTTATTATAAAAATACCGCCAAAAGTGCTAATTATGTGTCAACAACAGCATTAAGCTCTGGTGAACCAATGGAGCCGGTAGTTTACATAAAAGACAGCAGTGATAGAACAAGAGCTAATTATGTAGCTATTACTCCCGAAACACCAGGGTTAGGAGATGTCGTACCAACAATGCAAGGTTTTTGGATTAAATTAAACGCTGGCAATAGTAATAGCAATACGATTACTTTCCCGTATGAGAAGTAATGAGATTAACAGACACGATAATAATCCCTGACACTGTATTTGCTCAAGAAGTTGACCAAGAGATGGTCATTTTGGACACAGCAAGTGAAGAGTACTTTGGTTTGGATGCAACTGGAGCGGTAACCTGGCAATATTTAAATGAAAATGGATCTTTACAACAAGTCTTTGACACCATGTTTGAAAAGTACGAGGTCGATGCCAAGCAGTTAGAAGCAGATATATGCCGCTTTACACAGGAACTGTTCGATGCAGGGCTTGTTCAAAAATAGTGATTGTTTTGGTTTGGATATAATTATAAAGTTTTCAAAGGAGTAGCAGTGCAGACTATACATTTAGAAGTAAAAGATGATTATGTGAAGAACCTTTTAGTGATGCTCAACAGTTTGAAAGACATTATGATAGAAAAAATTGATGTCGAAACTCCGGAAAAAGAGACACTTACTAAACTGCAGGAAACTTCGATGTCCAAGACTTGGGACAATGAAGAAGACAAGGTTTGGGATGAGTTATAAGGTTGGAGATATTGTTTTAATAGCATTTCCTTTTACGAATCTCAAAAAGTCTAAACGAAGACCTGTTCTCATCATCAAAGTTAACAGTGCCTATGCAGACATTGTTTGTTTTCAAATTACTTCAAATATAGATCAGTCATCGTTAGTCTTAATAAACGATACTGATTGTGAACGTGCGCTGCCAAAAAGGTCTTATGTGAAACTTGATAAATGTTTTACATTAGAGGCTAATATTATTGATAAAAAACTCTCATCAGTAAGCAGAAAGTTCTTAGATCAAATCAAACATGAGTTTTGTAATACGATTTTTTAATATGAAAAAAATATGAACACCTACCTTATTACAGATGTAAAGTATTATGGTGAAAATGTGTCTCTCTTTTCCAATAAGTTACAAATGACATTTAAAAAATATCAACCTGATTTTGCTCTTTATCGTGACAAAAATAGTGATAGCTATGCTGAGCATGCAGCTGAATTTTTAGCTGCATGCTCAAAATTTCCTGAGATTAAAGGGATGCTGCATGGTGATGTAACACTTGCCTTTAACTTGGGTGCGGATGGTGTTCACTTGACATCACTTCAGTTCAATGAGATAAAGAGTGCAAAAGAACAGGGGCTTTTTACGGTGGTCTCCTGTCATAGTGAAGAAGATGTTTTAAAAGCTGAAGCCTTGGGAGCAGATGCTGTCACTTATAGTCCTATATTTCACACACCAAACAAGGGTGAACCCAAGGGTTTAGCGGAGTTACAGCGAATGGTGGATAAAATAAGCTTACCTATTATCGCACTTGGTGGGATTACCACTGAGCAAGAGGTAAAAGCGGTGGAAAGTACTGGTTGTTACGGCTTTGCTTCCATACGCTATTTTGTAGAAACATAAAGAGCTTTTTTTAAGAGCCTTAGTCAACAGATTACGCAGATTAGTTTATTGTCATTCCTGCGAAGGCAGGAATCCACGAGTTATTGTTCTTTAAAAAAGTTTAGTACCGTCATTCCTGTCTTCGCAGGAATGACGGTACTAAATAATTTAGCTCTTGCTCTTGAATTCTGTTGGCAATGAGAGATCTAATCTCAATTATTATATTATTTTCCAAGGAAACCCATGTTTGACATCGTTATCGGTCTTGAAGTACACACCCAACTTAACACTGACACCAAACTCTTCTGTTCATGCCCTACAAGCTTTAATGACGACCCTAATATAAACACATGTCCTACCTGTATGGCACTTCCTGGAGCACTCCCTGTACTTAACAAAAGTGTGCTGGAGAAGTCTATTATGCTTGGAAAGGCTATCGGTGCTACAGTAAATCGTACGTCATTTTTTGACCGTAAGTCATATTTTTATCCAGACAGTCCAACATCGTACCAGATCACACAGCTTTATACACCAGTAGTAGAACATGGGACGCTTGACATAGATTTTGAAGATGGTAGTTCTAAAACGATTCGTATTAATCGTGCGCATATTGAAGCGGATGCAGGTAAAAATATCCATGATGGTTCTATCTCTAAAGTCGACTTGAACCGCGCGGGTACGCCACTTTTAGAGATTGTTTCTGAGCCAGACATGTTCTCTGCAGAAGAGGCAGTGCTTTATGTAAAAAAACTTCATGCCATAGTGCGTTACTTGGACATTTCTAATGCTAACATGCAAGAGGGTTCATTTAGAGTAGATGTTAATGTCTCCATCCGTCCTAAGGGCGATAAAAAACTTTATACCCGTGTTGAGATCAAAAACATCAACAGCTTCCGTTTTATCCAAAAGGCTATAGAGGTAGAGGTAGAACGACAGATCAATGCTTGGGAAGATGGTGTTTATGATGAAGAGATCCGTCAAGAGACCCGTCTGTTTGACCAGGTCAAGCAAGAGACACGCTCTATGCGTGGTAAAGAGGAAGCAGCAGACTACCGTTATTTCCCCGAACCTGACCTTCTTCAAGCTGTTATTGATGATGAGATGTATGAGAAGTTCTCGCAGATCCCGGAGCTTCCAGATGAGAAAAAAGCCCGTTTTGTTGCAGAATGTGGTCTTCGTGAGTATGATGCAGCAGTCATTACAGCTGATCTTGATACCGCACACTTTTTTGAAGCGATGTTAGCAGAAGGTATTAGTGGTAAAAATGCTGTGACATGGCTGACCGTAGAGCTGCAAGGACGTTTAAAAGGTGGTCTCAACATTTTGACTTCTCCTGTGGATGCAAAGACTATGGGAACTTTGGTTAAGCGTATAGAGGACAAGACTATTAGTGGAAATGCTGCTAAAAAGGTACTTGACTATCTTATGGAAAATAACTCTGATGTAGACAGTGTCATCGAAAAACTTGGCCTAAAGCAGATGAACGACACTGGAGCACTTGAAAAGATCATCGATGAGATTATCGCTAACAATGAAGATAAGGCAGAACAGTACCGCGGTGGTAAAGAGAAGCTACTAGGTTTCTTTGTTGGTCAAACGATGAAGGCCAGTAAAGGTACTGCTAACCCACAAACCGTCAACGAGATGCTAAAAGCGAAACTCGGCTAAGGTGTGAGTATGAGCGAAGAGTCCCATCACTCCTCCTCTTATCGAGAACGATATGTAGGTGCATTTTCACGACTTGTAGTTTGGTTTGCCTACTTTCTTGAAACATGGGCCTTCTATCAAAAAGTTAAAAAGTTTTTCTATAATCTATTAGAAAATCAAAACTATCCTTATAAACGCTACTTTGACGTGTTTATGATGGTACTCATTTTCTCTAGCGTTTTTATTCTTATTCGTGAAGTTCGCCATACTGTCAATGATTTTTGGGCTTTGTTTAACGACTATATTATTTCGGTAGTCTTTTTAGTTGAATACTTGCTGCGTTTTTGGGTCATAAGTGACTCTTCTGCTATCATTATACAGCAGTATGAAAAAGATGAACTGTTACAGCGTAAGTTTCGTTTGGGCCGTGCTATTGTTAAAACTTTAGCAGCTAAATGGCAATTCATGACCTCTCTTTCGGCTATAATAGACCTCTTGGCAATTATGCCTTTTTTCCACGAATTACGATTGTTACGTCTATTTATCCTGTTTAGGGTTTTCAAGATCTTCCGTTATACCCAGAACATGCAGTACTTCGGTAAGATCCTTTCACATAAAAAGTTTGAACTCCTTACCCTGTTGACCTTTGCAAGTATTGTTGTATTTGTTTCATCCATCCTAATTTATGTGATGGAGGCAAATAACCCGAATTCTCCTATAAATTCACTTTTCGATGCTTTTTACTGGTCCATCGTGACCATTTCGACTGTAGGTTACGGAGATGTTACTCCCATTACCCAGGAGGGCCAATCTGTAGCAGTGTTAGTGATCATTGCCGGTGTCGCGGTACTCTCTTTTGCGACATCTATTGTTGTTACGGCTTTTACAGAGCGTATGGAAGAGATACGTGAGAACAAGATGCTCTCTGACATTAGAAAATTGAAACATTTTTACCTTATTTGCGGTTATGGTGAAGTAGCGAAACAGATTGCTTCCAAACTACATCGTAAAGGGCGTAATGTCGTTGTTTTGGATACGGACGAAACACGTATCGCTGCAGCTAAAGAAAATAAGCTTTATGCCTTGGCAATGGACCCTGCTGCCTTGTCGACCTACCAGTCTATTGGTGTTGATCTCTCACAACAAGCGAGTGCTGTTTTGTTACTGCGTGACAGTGATGTTTTAAATGTCTATACCGCCTTGACCATACGTCATATGACACAGACGGTGAAACTGCTCTCTATTTTACATGACAAAGGTAATCGCCGAAAACTACACCTCTCAGGTGTTCATAATATTGTCTATGCACAAGAGGTCGTTGGGATACTCTCTCGTGAATATAGCGGCAAGCCTATTGCTTTTGAAACCATGAATTTACTTCGTGCTGAAAACTCATCTACAGACATGATTGAGATCGTAGTGGATGATCTGATCGCTTCACGTGTGAAGCATGTGAGTGATCTCGGTACGAGAAAACACCGTCTTGTCTTGATCGGTATTTCTAAAATCGATGAAGAAGCTTTTCTTTTTAATCCAAAAAACGATGTTGAGATCCATCAAGGAGATATTTTAGTTGTTGTTGGAGAGATCTCAATGTTGAGTGAGTTTAGGTTGCATATCCATAAACAAAGGAAGTCCTCATGAAGACACATGACGTCAAAGTCTTTGGTTACGGTGAATTCGCACGTGAAATAGTTTATCAGGTAAATGAATCTTATAGAAGTGTCAGTGTCTATACGCTTGACGAGGTCTCTGCAGAAGAAGTACGTAAGGTGGGAAGTGAAGTGCACCTTTTTGACTTGGGTGACAACTGGGACGAATTTAAAGAGATATCTATGGAAGAGACCCTGTTTATCTGTGCACTTGACGATGACGCTTCTAATGTTTTTTTAGCGATCTCTCTTCGTGATCAGTTTCCGGATTCGCGAATTATTGGGATTGCTTCTACCCATGAACATGCGAGTAAACTACGTTTAGCAGGTGTTCATAAGGTGATTTCTAAGCTACAAGCAACGGCAGACATCTTGATCGAGGTCTTGGAAAAACCGGTAGTTACCCATGTCGTTCAAGACATCTTAGACGAGGAGACCGCTTTAAAGACCATGCAGATGGTCATAGAAAAAGGGTGTATACTAATAGGTCAAAAACTCGATATTATTGCCTATGAAGCGCAAGAGAGTGTTATTATTTTGGCTGTTGTTGACAGTAAAATGGATACCTACTTTGTCTTTACGGCAAGAGGATACCGGCATCAACTCGAAGAGGGTGATATTTTAGTCATAATCGGTTATGATGAAGAACTTGAGACTTTTAAAAGGAGCGTGACGTGAAGAAAATAGGTGTAATTGGTGCCGGAAAATGGGGACAGGCGCTTGCCTTTGCCTTTAGACAAAACCCAGACAACGAAGTCTACATCACTTCACGCACACCTCGTGATATTGAAAATTTTATCTCTTTAGAAGAGATCTTAAAACTCGACTACTTGGTGATCGCTATTCCAGCGCAGCAAGTGGCATGTTGGTTACAAGAGCATTTTATTGACCAAGGACAAAAAGTCTTGGTAGTGTCCAAAGGTATTGAAGCTTCCACTGGTCGCTTTTTAAATGAGATCTATGCTGAGCATGTGGAGGCAGACAAGATAGCCTTTTTGTCAGGTCCCTCTTTTGCGGCAGAGGTGATACAAGGTCTTCCTTGTGCCTTAGTCATTAATGCAGAAAATGAGCAGGTAGCTTCTGATTTTAGTCTGTACTTCCCATCGTTTGTACGTACCTATACCTCTACCGATGTAACGGGTGCAGAAGTAGCCGGTGCTTACAAAAATGTGATTGCCATTGCTGCCGGAATAACAGAGGGCCTTTTACTAGGTAAAAACGCGAGTGCGTCTTTAATCTCAAGAGGTCTTATTGAGATGCATCGTTTTGGGAAGTTTTATGGGGCAGAAGATGATACTTTTTTAGGTCTTAGTGGCGCAGGGGACCTGTTCTTGACGGCCTCTTCCGTACTTTCACGTAATTTTCGTGTGGGCTTAGGTCTGGCAGCAGGTAAGTCACAAGCGGAGATCTTAGAAGAGTTGGGTGAGGTAGCAGAAGGTATCGGTACTGCTTATGCACTAAACACGATTGCCCAGGCACGTGGAATTTATTTGCCTATTGCCGGTGAAGTCTATGCTATTTTAGAAGGTAAAAATCCTCAAAAAAGCCTTCAGGACCTGTTAACACGATAAAAAGGAGTGCAGATGCAAGATGATGTTAAAAAAATCAGTATGTCCGTCATACTCGGACTTCTTGCCTTTGCTCTGCTTACCCTTGTTATAACCCTTCAGCAAGCTGCATTAGTAGGGGTCTTAGTCCTTTTAATTAGTTTATGGACTAACGAAGGCTTAGCTTTGGGTGTTGTCTCTCTTTTACCTATTGTGCTCTTTCCTAGTTTTGGAATTCTGAGTACAAAAGAGACGACACTTAACTATGCACATCCTATCATCTACCTCTTTTTAGGTGGGTTTATGTTGGCAATAGCGGTAGAAAAAACAGGTTTACATACTTGGATAGCGGACAGAGTGCTAAGAGTCTTTCCTCATAGTGCAAGAGGGATTATCTTCGCGCTGGCTATTACTTCTGGCCTTTTGAGCTCTATCCTCTCTAACACCACCACAACTCTTTTACTTATCTCTGTTGCACTTTTTCTTTCAGATGATCCAAAACTCAAACTGCGCTTTGCGCTGGCCATCGCTTATGGTGCAAGTGTAGGTGGCATCTTAACACCTATAGGCACACCACCTAACCTCATACTACTTGGGATCATGCAAGAACATGACATGGCACCTATCCCATTTTTTCAATGGATATGGATGGTAGCACCACTCTCTATTGCGATGTTTCTTTTTATCTCTTCTGTGCTTAGCATAGGTGTTGGTGGTGTTCGTATAGAGAGGGAGGTGGAACATAAACTGTTGACGACTCCTCAGAAAAAAGTTGTATTTGTTCTTATCTCTTTAATGGGTATACTGCTTTTAAATGCCCCCATAGAGCCTTACTGGAGTGGTTTGGGTATGAGTGAACCGGTAATATTACTCTCTGCTGGACTCCTTCTCTTTGCACCACCACTGCGTATTTTAGAATGGATGGAGGATAAAGATAAAATACCTTACCGTATTATGATGCTTTTTGGTGCTGGTTTTTCTATTGCGATGGCCTTTGCCAAGACAGGTCTGGCAGACCATATTGCCTCGTATCTTGTGAGTTTGACTGATTTGGCACCTATTTTACTTTTGATCATAGTTGCTACTATTGTTACCTTTACTACAGAGGTGACTTCAAATACCGCGCTTATCTCTATTATGCTTCCTGTGATCTATTCAGTCTCAGAACAGACGGGTCTAGATACCCGTCTCTTTATGATGGTCGCAACACTCTGTGCAAGTTACGCCTTTATGCTGCCTATCGCTACCCCTCCTAATGCCATCGCCATGTCTTCGGGTGTAGTGGATGTCAAGACGATGGTGAAGTATGGAGTGGTGTTTAATGTGGTAGGCATCTTCTTCATAGTAGTCATCGCAAAGTTCTTCTGGTCGGGCCTTGTTTAGGCTTTAGCTTCGGCACATCTTGCACGAAAGTTTAGCTCTCGGCGCACACCAGTGCGCAGTCGGCTAAACATTTCGCACAACCTGCACCAAATCTAAAACCTAAACGGGTTTGTGGAGTAGGTGGAATTTTTTAAACGAGCTTCGCCGTTTTGCTGTCACTCCTGCGCAGGCAGGAGTCCACGAGTTATACCTTTGTTTCATGTACCTGTTGGCAACTTCTCTTCGCTCTTAATTCGTAAAATTGATGAAATTCGTGGACAAAGGCGCTTAACCTCTAGATGACTAAATCATTATTCTCAACACTAAAACTAGCATAAATAGGATTATGATCAGAGACTTTTTTAGTGTCAATAGCCTGGGCTTGGACTAAGGTGACTCCACGATAAAAGATGTGGTCAAGATGTTTGGAAAAAACAGTTTTGATGTGGTGTGATTCGTTGATCTGCGCCTTATGCAGTCCTAAGGATTTTTGAAATTTTTCAAGTACTTTAATGCGTTGGAAACTCCAGTTGTTAAAGTCTCCTCCTATGATCATCGCCCCTTTGTACTCTAAAAGTAGGGTTGTGATGGTGTCGAGTTCTCTATTAAAGCTTTTCAGTGAAACAAAGTTTATGGCATGGAGGTTGACAAGGAGTAGGAGCTTGTTGTTTGGCAGTGTATGGGTAGTGATGAGCAGACTTTTATGGGTTGCGATGTTAGCAAACTCTTTAGTATCTGTCTGTTCTCTTTTAATACTCTCAAAACCAACCTTTGAGGCGGTGATGACGCCATAAAAGTCTCGTTTGGTCTCTATGTTTGTTGCGTGGGCATAGGAGTAACCGTGGAGAGAACAGGGATAAGTTTTGGGGTGTTTGTACTCTTGAAACAGTAGCAGGTCAGAGGGATGGCTATGGAGTAACTCTTGAAGCCTCTTTTGAAACGTGCTTTTTTGGTTCTCTTTATGAACATTCCACACCATAATAGAGAAGGTGGCATCTAGATACTTTTTTTGATGCATCAGCTGTTGGGGATGGTGCTGAGGTGCGAACATTTTAGAGTTGAGGTGCTAGAACACGCATGAAGTTTTCTATGATGCGTCTTACATTTGATGCTCGAGGCATGGTGGTGTCTGCATTATCCATAAAAGTCTGCATCCATGTTTGCATCTCATGGATAATATCTTCTGAATAGGCAAAACTGACCACCTCATAGTTGAGAAGGAGTGAGCGGTTGTCTATGTTGACAGAACCTATCATCACTGCTTTATCATCAAACAAGATGGCCTTTGCATGGAGCATATTGCCTTTATAAAGTGCCAAGTCTATATTGTTTTCTGCGAGTTCACGCATATAAGAGCTACGACTCAAGTCAGCGATCATATGATTAGAGGACTTGGGTGTGATGAGCTTGACATCGACTCCTTTGTGCCGTGCTATCTTAAGCGCATAAAGTAGCGTTGCATCGGGAACAAAGTAGGGCGTAACGATCCAAATGCGCTCTTGTGCAGAGTGTATAGCACTGATGAGTGCCTCAAAAAGTGCATCGCCTTTGATGTCTGGACCTGAGGGAACGACCTGTATGTAGGCATCTCCTTCTTCTACTCGAGTGGGCTTTTGTGCTATGCGTAACTCTTTGTCTGTAGCATAGGCCCAATCATCTTCAAAAATTTGAGCATAAGCATAGGTGGCTTCGCCTTGAGTGAGAAAGAGTATGTCTTCCCACTGATCAGAACGTTTTTGTGCTCCCATATACTCATCCGAGAGATTCATCCCTCCAGAGAGCAGGGTACGCTCATCAAAAAGATAGATCTTGCGATGGTTTCTGAGGTTGATGTAGTTTTTATAAGGAAGACGTAGTAACGGCATAAAAAAGTGCACCTCACCTCCTGCATCTCTCAAGGCTTGTAATTTTTTTTGAAAAAAGTATAGCTTGTAAGAGCCAAGGGAGTCTATGAGTAGACGAACCTGAACACCTTGAGCGGCTTTTAGGGTCAATGCATCTAAAATCTTCTGCGTTGTAGCATCATTTTTAAAGACATAGGTAGAGAGACTGATACTTTTTTCAGCCTTGCTTATCTCACGCATTAAGGTAACAAAAGCCTCTATGCTCTCTGTAATGAGGTGGAAACTGTTGTGCACAGTAACACCGGGGATACCATTTGCCCGTAAAATGCCATCTATAGGGTTGACCTGCACAGGTCTCTCTCCATATCCTCTAAAGTGTAGGGGGGACTTGTCCTCTTTGGTAGGCTGTTTACGTGTGCCAATAAAGAAGTAAAAGATAATAGCGATATAGGGGACGGCTATCATAAAAAGAAGCCAGGAGATCATACTTGTGGGTGTACGCCGTTGATAGAGCATATGAAGAAGTGTTATAACAATAAAGCTCTCACCAACAATAAAGATACCATGTATAAAAAGAAAGTCTAATATCTCATTTGGCACGAAACATCATCCAAAAGTCTTTAATAATAAGGATCAGACAAAGTGTCCAAAAGGCAATGAGAAAATAGGTGGCATGAAGTCCATAAGCAAAATGCAGTATAGGAAGACCTAAAAACACAGGCCATTTCAAAAAGTAAAAAAACATAATAAGACTGCCGTATATCTCTTTCATAAGTAGATAGTAGCGCAGTTTTGGTAAAAGGAGAGATACTCAAAAATATAAGTTGTAAAATAATTATTTAATGTTATATTATGCGAAAATCATTTTGGAGAAAAGATGCCCTTAAAACCTGTAAGCCTTTATAACAACTATCTCAACGAGGATGGTAGTGACTATATAGAATATAGTGAAGACAATGCGACCTATAAAACTGCTGTAGAATATTTTGACCGATACCCTTGGGCTCAAGAGCTTGAGGCTTTTGAAAAATATGATGAGAGTGGTGGTATGAACATCTATAAAGGTGACCCCTCTAACATCTATGCGGTGTTAAACATCTATGTTGTTGAAAAAGATAAGGTCTCTATAGCCTTTGATGTTCGTGCTAAAAAAGGCTTTTTAGGACTTTTTGGTAATGTTAAAGTGAGTAAAGATATCGGTTATATCTCTTTTAATGAAGCCAAGCAGGTCATACGAGATGTTTATGAACTTGATGAAGATCAACTCTGTACAAAGTATGCCTAAGAGGTACTTCAAAATAATATTTAGTACTGTTTAAGATTGATGTCTGAAAGTTGTTTATGTCAATATCGTCATGGCATCTTGTACTTTCAGGTCGAAGTAGCACTTTTTCACAGCTGCATTTGATCTATGTCGTCTTTATCTATACGACCTTTTCGTATTGTTGTAAGAGTGAGGTGTTGTTTGAGGAGGTGATGTATAAAAGTTGTTTTGCAACGTTTTTGGAACGCACGTGATATATAATAATAGAAGTAGGAGATTCTCTAAATTTTTTTATAAAGAGGTAGGATGATGAAACAGTTTTATATATCTGCAATAGCGGCACTGATGCTCAGTGCTCTGACAGTAGGCTGTAGTAGCAGTGACGAAAAGGAAAATGGAGGTGGTGATACAGGGGTCAGACTTTCCGGTGACTTTGGCAACAGCTATGCCTATTATCAGCCGCCGTGGTACAAACGGGTGGTGACTCCGCTTCAGGCAAGCAGCAGTTACGATACGATCCAAAACTCCATCGCCATCCCGATAACGAGTGACCGGATCATGATGGATGCGGCAGTACCACTTGATATAAAAAGTGATGGTACTTTTACCGCTGAGATCATAAAAGAATATGGATGGATCGTTCTTCTGGACAAAGGCAACGGAAACTACAATTTTCTAAGTGTGCCGATGAGCACGGACAGTAATGATTCACTGATCACATTTTTTCCGAAAACGGATGTCGATTTTGGAAAGATCGCGTATAAAAGCGCGACCGATGAGGCCAGTAGTGAAGATAATGTAAGTGAACTGGCTGATAAGTTTATTTTTTCTCTGGACCAGCTGGGTGATATTTCAAAGTCGGATGACGCCTTCAAGGCAGTGGCGAACAGCTATCGCAACAATTATGCCAAGAGTGATCAGGCTCAGATCAATGAGGTCATGCATATCGTTTCGGTGGCGGTGCCAAAACTTGAACCTGGTGTGCCTGTGTTGGCAAACCAGTATCATGGGTTTATGATGGAGTTTGAGTTCGGTCCGGAGACATTACTGGCACAAAATGGCGGAAACATCTGTGATAATGCTGTTAAAGTAGGGTTGAAGTATCCTGAGAGTAGCATAAAGCTCTTTACCGACACCCAAGACTACGTTGGTATTTTGATGAGCAGCGACATGGTACCGGACGAAAATTATGATCCTGCACCCTATCTGGCCTGTGCCGTTCAGGGAAGCTTTGTCATCTCTTACTTTAGAGACACCAGCAGTTCGGGCGGAAAACTAACCTTTTTCAGAGGTGAGTCGACAAGTATGCTGGCCCAGAATCCGGAGCTTCCGATGGGCCTCTTTACCTTACAGTTGCAAGATGGTGATGTCAACACGAGCGTAGCACAGTATGAACTCAACTATAATCTTCCGACGAAAAATGGTGAACTTCTGCTGCCGGTTCCCGAATTTACGCTGCATCAAAATGGCAAATTTATAGATTATGCCGATGTCAAATGGTATCTGTACAATCCGCGTAGCGGAAGGTACCGTGGTATCGAGGATTTTACTTCGTTTTCATCGATGCTTCGTGATATCAATGCAGGTATGTGGCTGGCGAGTAATGGCGCTGCGGGACATGAGTATGCACTCAGTTTCAATGAAAAGTATGACCGTATCGATATGACAACACCAGCGGTGACATGGGCAGATGTGTCGGATCTTCGTCTGGGTGTGCAGTATGATGTGAGCAATACACATATGCGTTTTCAGGCAACTAATGTCGGTTTCTGACAGCTATGGTAAAGATTCCAAGCTTTTTCTTGCCCAGGGACAATAAAAATATACACTCTATCCGCTATAATCGCAAAAATTATTAGCGGATAGTACTATGTTCACACCAGACAAACCTCAAAACTATTTTCTCTCTCAAGTGCATCAACCCTTTTTTCTTTCAGGTGTTATTTTTGCCATAATCGTGATGACTATGTTTATGTTGGGGTATAAAGGCATACTTCCGTTAAAGATAGATGCCGCTCTTTTTCACAGTTATTCTCTTATTTATGTCGTATTCACGCAGTTCTTTACGGGCTTTATTTTTACCACTTTCCCACGATTTTGTCAAGGTGATGTTATTTCAAAATCCTATTATATACGTACATGGATGCTCCAGCAACTGGGTGCTGTAGTGTTCCTTTTAGGTGCTGTTTTCTCCTTAGAACTACTCTATGCTGGTGTTGTTGTTCTGTTAATGGCAAACATCTCTATTGTCTATAAATTAAGAGAGATCTACTCTAAAACACCTAAGGCAATGCGCCATGATCCTAAGTGGATTCTGGTCGGTTTTACAATGGGATTATTGGCCCACTTCATGTATCTGCTAGCTTTAGGGGGTATAGACGACAGTGCAGTTGCTATGGCACTCAACCTTTACTTGGTCTTTGTGACCTTTGCTGTTGGTCAGCGTATGGTCCCTTTCTTCAGCCACTCTTTTGCTGAGAAAAATGAGAAGTTCGTACCCACTGTTTTTGGAGCCTTAGTGCTCAAAGTGATTGCTATCAACTTTAATATCAGTTTTTTAGAGATCTTTACAGATATCGCTTTGGGTCTGTTGATACTGATTGAGATAAGACGTTGGAAACTTCCATGGAAAGGCTCTCCAGCTATTTTACAGATATTGCATGTCTCGCTTTACTGGTTGGTGATCGCCTTGATATTTGGTGGTGTAGAACGTTCTGTTGAAGTGTTGGGCGGTTTGGATTTCATGCAGATGGATGTCCATATGTTGGCACTTGGCTTTGTGACCACGATGTTGATCGGTTTTGGTACACGGGTTACATTAGGACACTCTGGACAACCGCCTCATGCTGACGCTATAACACTAAAGATCTTCTACCTTTTACAAGCTGTTGTTTTAGGTCGAATCCTCTTATCAGTAGTTATGGGTGCAGGGTTTAACATGTTCTGGATGTTTGACCTTTCAGTCACATTATGGCTGTTATTGTTTATATTTTGGAGTCTGCGTTTTGGCCCTGTATTGTACAGAGGCGATAAAAAAACAGTTTAGATCTGTTTGATCTTTTAGTGATTTTATAAATCAGAGTAATTAAAAACTACTTGTCAGGTGGAAGCAGGGTCGTGACACACTGGTGTTTGCCTCTGCTTTTTGCCTGATAGAGGTTTTTGTCAGCAGCTTTATAGAAATCATCGATGGCTAAGGTGTTTTGGTAAGGTACACTAATCATCCCGATACTCGTGGTGAGTTTGTTGAGTGTTGCGCCATACTTGTGTTCAATGTTCAAGGTCTCTATTTTGGTACAAATCTCTTGAACATGACTATGTACTTTTTGAGGGTTTTCAGAGAGGGCGATGCCGGCAAATTCATCACCTCCAAGTCTAAAAACGAAGTCATCATCGCGCTGTATATGCTGTTTTATAACATTACTCACCGCAACGAGTGCCTGATCACCCGCTTGATGCCCATAGTTGTCATTGTAGGTCTTAAAATGATCGATGTCGATGATAAAAAAGGTGATGTAGAGCTTTTTACGTTGGGCCAAGGAGATCAGTTTTGGTACGATATCATCAAAATGTCTTCTATTGTAAAGTGAGGTAAGCGCATCGGTGATGGACAGATCTTGAAGCTTTTTAATGTAATCTTGCTCGCGTGCTCTGATCTCGTGCAATTTGTCATCAGAGCGTTCCAAGGCAAACTCATTAAAGTAAAGAAGAAAGGTGATGATGAAAGAGACACTGATAAGTCGTATAAGATCAAAGCTGTTCCATTGGGTGTCTGCCCAGACACCAACCCCTTGATACGCCATAAAAAATATAACAGCATAAAAGAGTATAGAAAAGTAAAAACCCTCTTTTTTACCTGTAGATAAGATGGCAAATACAGGTAAAAGGGTAGTCCACATAGGACTAAGATGTGCACCTTCAGTGATATAAGTAAGTGTAATAAAAAATAGAGAGAGAATCACAACTATCAATCGTGCAGTAAATTTGATGTTTTTGGTGATGCGTAAATAGATGAATACAACTGCTAAGATCGTGGAAACAGCAGCATCTATCCATGACAAAGTGTACTGTTGTACAGACAAATTAAAAACACTAAAAAAGAAGAAAGCACTGATTGCTAAAAGTAAAAGAGCATTCACTAAGATGATCCTACGATAAGCTACATTGTTTTCAAACCCCATACCAGAAGAGAGTGCATCACATACAAAATTTTTAATCATGATTAAAGTGTAACATAGAGGTTACAAAAAAAGCATAAAGATAAAAATTCTTAAGTAAGAATATCATCTAAGGTAACATACCCTTTCCAAAGCGACAGTGCGCTATAATCGCGCGCAAATAGAGGGTATGGTGGATATATGATCGAGATTATTGAACTTCTTTTTCTTGGCGCAGCGGTGGGAACACTCTCGGGCTTCTTTGGTGTTGGTGGAGGTACTATTTTGGTACCGGCACTGCTTCTTATGGGCTATGATATGAAAGTGGCTATTGGCATCTCAGTGGTACAGATGGTCTTCAGTTCCATCTACGGCTCAT
>JALSUN010000275.1 GCA_027061425.1 Helicobacteraceae bacterium | reverse complement strand
CAACAACTTTCATATCCAGCTTCCACATCATCTCTGAAAGCTCTCTATAGGTCTTTGTAAAGTACTCCTCATAAAACTGAGGAATAAAGTACTGGTTGTAAAGAAGTTGGTACAGAAGACCTGACTCAACTTTCTTATCTACTTTAACTGCTTTTGCATACTTTTTATAAGCATAAGCGATTGCAGCAATAACAAACAACTGTGTACCGATAGTCATAATCCAGAATGTTGTATGGTTATGGATATGGTACTCAATAGCAGGAAGAACCTGCGTTACCATCTCAAAGTATGGTGTTTTAAAGATCATACCTGCAACAACAGCTAAAATAGCCAGTGGTAACATCGCATAAAGCATAAAGTTATAAGCTTCGTGCGGATGCACGCCATTTTCAGTATGTCTGTCATCACCATGGAAAATCAACGCTACAAGGCGGAACGAATAGAATGCTGTAAGACCAGCAGTCAAAAGAAGTACCGTGTATAAAATGTAGTGGTGTTCAACAAAAGAAACTTCTAAAATAAGATCTTTAGAGAAGAAACCAGCCAATGGATAGATACCTGCCAACGCTACAGAAGCGAGGGTCATAAAGATCCATGTCCATTTCATTGGTTTTTTAAGATCACCCATCTTGAACGGGTCAAGCTCATCATGCATAGCGTGCATTACGTTACCAGCACCTAAGAAAAGGAGTGCTTTAAAGAATGCATGCGCCATAAGGTGGAAGAGTGCCACCCAGTAAGCGCCAAGGCCAGCAGCGACAAACATGTAACCTAACTGTGAGAGTGTAGAGTATGCGATGATACGCTTCATGTCACGGTTAACAAGGGCCATAGTAGCAGCGAACATCGCTACAAATGCACCAAGACTTGCTATAAATAGACCTACATTTGGAATGAGATCATAAAGTGGGTTAGCACGTACAACTAAGTAAACACCTGCTGTTACCATGGTTGCTGCGTGGATAAGTGCCGATACCGGAGTAGGACCTTCCATTGCATCTGCAAGCCATGTGTGTAGTGGGAACTGTGCTGATTTACCCATAGCTCCAATAAATAAGAAGATACCCATAGAAGTCAGAACCCCTGTACTAAGACCTGGCATAGCTGCAAATGCTTCTTCGTACTGTATAGAACCTGTGTTCCAGTACACCAAGAAGATACCGATAAGCATGGCAAGGTCAGCAATACGGTTCATAATGAACGCTTCATTTGCTGCCCATGTTGCCACTTCTTTATGATACCAGAAACCAATAAGTAACCAAGAACAGACACCAACGCCTTCCCAACCGATAAATAGGCCAAGGAAGTTGTCACTCATAACAAGAACCATCATTGAGAAAACGAAAGCACTTAGGTATGAGAAGAAACGGTTAAAGCCCTTGTCATGGTCCATGTAACCTATAGAGTAGATGTGAACAACAGTAGAGACAGTTGTCACTACCATCATCATCGTTACAGAGACTTGATCAACAATAAACCCGTATGGAACATACAGATCACCTGTGGCCATCCATGTCATCAATTCAACGTGAATCGCTTCTCCACCACTAAGCATGTAGATAAGAAGTTTAAGACTTGCCAGCCATGAGACGAACAAAAGTGCTGAAGGTACAAGACCTGCAATGATGTTCTTTTTGCTCATTCCAAAAAGTGCTGCAAACAGTGAACCTACAATAGGTGCAAATAGTGCAGTATATAAATATAATTCCATCTCTATCCTCTCATCGATGTCATAGCATCAAGGTCAATTTTACCAGTACGCTTGTACCAAAGAACCAGTAGTCCAAGACCAACAGCAACTTCAGAGGCAGCAACAGCAATGATAAAGAAAGCGAACATCTGTCCTGTCATGTCACCGTAGTAACTGGATATCGCAGCAAAAGCGATGTTTACAGCATTCAATAAAATCTCTGTTGCAAAAAATAGCAATAGAAGGTTTTTACGACGCAGCACACCAATAAGACCGATAGCAAAAAGTACTACAGACAAGATCAGGTAGTGTTGTAGAGTGATTTCCATCATGCTTGCTCCTTCTCAATATTTTTACATTCAACTTCATCTTTCATCAAAGTTAAAGAGTGATCCATCTTCTTACCAGCAAGAACAATACCGGCAATCATCGCAACTAAAAGCATGATAGCTGCAACTTCAAACGGGATAAGGTATTTTGTAAAAAGTACCATACCTACCATTTGAGAGTTACCAGCGCCATCTACTGCTGGGTAAAGTGCTACGATGTTTTCAGAAATGATCGGTGCAACAAAAATAGCGACTACTGTAAGTGCTGCAACCCCTGTAAGACCAAAAACAAGTTGTGGTGATGTACGTGATTCAACAACAGTACGTGTTGTGTCAAAAAACATCATTCCAAAGGCATAAAGTGCCATGACTGCACCTGTATAGACGATGATTTGTATCGCGCCCAAAAAATCAGCACCCAGCAAAAAGAAAAATGCTGAGATAAAGATCATACCTGCTGCCAATGCGCTTAGTGCATAAAGCGCGTGGTTTGTTAACACGGTAATAAGAAACATTACAGTTGTTAAGATAGCAAATGTGTAAAATGCTATAGCTTCCATCCGGACTCCTTAATACGCAAGCGGCGTTGATTTAACGCGCTCGTCTTCATGTGGGGTAACAGCACCAAAACCTGGATACTCAGGAACTTGTCCGTTGAGTGCCATGTCAAATGGTGTTAACATATCTTGATAGTCTGTATAGTGTGCACGTTGTTCTGAAGTATTTTCATAACGACCACCATGAACGATGGCAAGTTCTGGACAAACTTCAGCACAGTAACCACAAAAGATACAACGACCAAGGTTAATGGTGTACTCACTGACTACCTTACGGTTGTTCTCATCAATTTTAGTGTCCATACGGATACAGTCAGAGATACAGATCTTTTCACAAAGACCACAACCAATACAGCGCTCAGTACCAGACTCCCAAAGACGTTGCATCTCATGAACCGCACGGTAACGTGGACCAACAGGCAACTTCTCTTTAGGATACTGCACTGTATGGATGTCAAACTTGATCATCTCACGCATAACTACCCAGAGACCTACAAAAAGCTCACCTCTGAAAGTACGTGCAACAATACGTTTAAACTTGTCGAACCCTTTTTCAGGATAAGCATCAATATCTACAAGATAGTAACCGCTGTCACTAACATCTCTATTTTTAAATTGTTCTAAACTCATCATATACCCTTAAAACATCATGACAAAGCCAGTGATTACAACATTGATCACTGCTATTGGCATAAGAACTTTCCAACATAACCACATCAACTGGTCAGGTCTGATGTCTGGCCAAGCGGCACGTACCCATAAGAAGAAAAAGAAGAAAAATGACATTTTCAACAAGAATCCAAGTGCACCAAGAACCGAACCATCACCAAATCCACCAAGGAAAAGAAGCACGATTACAAACGAGATAAAGAACATGTTAGCATACTCACCGATGAAGAAAAGACCCCATCTCATACCAGAGTACTCTGTACCAAAACCATCAATAATCTCATGGTCATTTGCCACCAAGTGAAAAGGTGTACGTCCTGTCTCAGCAAATGCAGCAATCCAAAACAACAAGAACGCTACAGGTTGTGACCAGATGATCCAGTCGCTAATTCCACCCGCTTGATAGTTGTTAAAGTCGATCAAAGAGAACGAACCCACCATCATCAATGGTGCAAGAAGTGAAAGACCTGTAACAACCTCATAAGAGATAAACACTGCTGCGGCACGAGCTGCAGAGAGTAGCGCAAACTTGTTACTTGAAGCCAATGAACCTAGAAGTGGTCCATAAAAGCCTACTGCCATCACACCAAGTATGTACAAGATACCGATATTTACATCAGCAACAATCGGATGCACGGTATAACCGAAGATTGTAAACTGTGGTAAAAAAGGAATCGCAGCGGCAGCCATAAACGCTGTTGCTGCTGTGATGACTGGTGCAATCTTAAAGATTGGTCCCACTGCATTGGTAGGGACTATGTCCTCTTTTGTGAAGAGCTTAATACCGTCTGCTGCGATCTGTAGTACTCCGTATGGTCCAACATTCATTGGCCCAAGACGACGTGACATAAATGCAAGGATCTTACGCTCGAAGTAGGTTCCAAAACCTGCAAGAGCAGAGAAGACTAACAAAATCACAACGATCTTAATAACCGTCTCTATGAAATATGCTATTTCCATTAATTACACCTTTTTAATTGTTGCACTGCTGAAACGATAGTCGTTAAAGAGTGCCTCAGAGTTAAGATTTGAGTCAAAACTAGGAACAAACGGAATGTTTCCGCCGATTTTACTGTCTATTCTAACATTAAGTTCCAAAGAACTTTTTGTAGTCGTTACTAAAACAGTGTCGCCCTCTGCAAGTTCATTCGCTTTTGCGTAATCACTACTCACATAGAGACCCACTTCTTCACTTAGCTGATGTGACATCTTAGTAAAGTCATTAAACTGCAATGTAGGGTTTGCTGCATAGACCATAGCGTCTTTCATAGCAGTAGATTCGTCAAATTTCTCAACACTTTCATCAGTTGTTGCGGCACTTGTCATCTCTAATGCATATCCACGCATCTCTTCACCTTTGTTGGTAAAGTGGTTAGGTAAGTCATCAAACTTTTCAGCTTTAAAGCCATCTATCGCGCCTAACATCTCTGTATAGTCTACGGTCTCTTTTGCAGTAAGACCAAGTGCATTAGCGATGTCATTAAGCTCATAACCGGCATAAGCGAGTGCAGCATTAGTAGGATTAACACGCAGTTGAATACTTGTTAGTGTTCCCTCTTGCTGGTTCATAGCTGGCATGTCAA
>JALSUN010000274.1:6765-16982 GCA_027061425.1 Helicobacteraceae bacterium | reverse complement strand
TGATAGATGGGTTTATAGTTTTCATAAGGCCCTGTAGTCTCAGCTAACACTTCACCCGAGGCGGTAACGATCTTAGTGTTGGCACCTTCACGTCCAAAGTGGCGCTTTTCAACATAAGCTGTCTCTAGTGGCGTGTCAGAGGTATGAAGGAGGTAAGGTGAGTCAGGAAAAAGTTCAGAAAGTATTTTTAACATCCCTTTTGACTGAAACAGTACAGTGTAGGCAGGATTTAGGATGATCGCTTTTTGTTGTTGCATGATCTCGTTGAGAACCACTGCCAACTCCCCTTCATCGCTCCCTATATCTTCCCAGGGATAGAGTTTGAACCAGTACTCATAATCGACACCATTGGCATCGCTGATCCCCTCTTCATCAAAGGCTATATTCTGTAAAAACTCAAAACCAGTGTTAAAACCTGCATCTGTAGCGATCTGTTGGAGAAGGCGGGTGGTGACCTCTTCCTCATCCAAACCTTCAACACTTGAAAAGAGGATTTTCCAACCATCGTACCGTTCATCGAAGAGTGCCGTATCATCAAAAAGGGTAATGAGACGTTTAAAGTTCTCCTGAATCCCTTTATAGACATCATTAAACTGCTGGGCGTCATCCATACCATTGGCTTTAAGAAGGGCCCACTGTAAGACTGCAGTCTCGAAAAGTCCGGTAGGTGTGTCAGCATTAAACTCTATGAGCTTTATAGGGTGGCCATCGATACCTCCAGCCAAATCAAAACGTCCGTAGATGTGCCAATGCACATCACTTTCCCAAGACTTTTTAATGATTTCAGTGATATTAAATGGGATACCAAGTTCAAAAAATAGGTCGTTTTCTATAACATACTCTGCTGCTTCAACGTACATATCGTAGAGTGTATTGGCCGCCTCGTAGTAGGCTTCAGCCTCAGCCTTTGTAACTTCAACAAGGGCGTCAGCAACATACTTGCTTCCATCTTCATCTGTATGCCAACTAAAACCTATTTGCTCTAACTCTTCATCGTTAAGGGGGGTGATGTTTTGAAGTGATACCATGGATTAACCGCCGTAGCTTCGAGAGCGGCTTGAAGAGCTACTGCGTTTAGAACCACCAAAGTAGCTCTTTTTTGATTTGGAACGACTCGCTGCACGTTTGCCTGCATTTTTATGATAGGCAGATTTGTTAACAGCGTTGGAGTGACGCTGAAAGTTTTTATTACCCATCAACGCATTACCTATCATGTTTCCAAGCAGTGAACCTGCTGCAACTGCTAAAATAGTACCGGCAAGACCCATACCGGGAGAGGCAGAAGGTTCTTGGTTGAGTTCAGACTCACCTTTTTGCATTTTGTCATACTCTTGCTGGGCTAGAGTGCGCATCTCCTCTTCATTCATAAAGCGTTCCGTTACTGTTCCATCTTCACTACGCTCTCTAATAATAGCGCGTGAAGCACCTTCTGTAGGCATCTCTTCTACAACAACATACTTGCCATTAGGCTGTTGTTCGATGACCAGGAAACGGTTTTGCGCCTCTTGTTGCTCTTCTTGTTGGGAACATCCAGTAATAGTGCTCATAACGATAATGCCCATACTGCCAAGTAGTGCAGCAGACCCAATGGTAGAGATATGTTTCATAATAAATTTCCTTTAACGTAATTTTTTGATTTTATTATTGTTGATTTTATAGATGTGAGAGGCATCGCCTTCAAACAGACCCCGTGCATCTTCTACAATAACATCTGCATTCTTAAATGCAAAGGCTTGATTGTAAGAGGAACCTTTTGCATTTGCTGAGGTACTGTAGAGCCATCCATCTTTTTCTAAAAGCGCATGATGAGGACCAGAATCGACCACTCTTATGGCTATGTTGTTGATGACAAAACTGGTCTGTCTTGCACGCCTTAGGCTACTTTTAAATCTGTTGGGAATACGTCCGCCTTCACTCTTTAAGATCTTCAGTGACGCGTAGCTTTTAATAAAAGGTTTGTCAGCGGGACGTGACTTGATCTTGGAAAGTTTTTGAGCATCTTGAGAGAGAAAACCGACGGTAGTGTCGGTTTGAGCCAGATAGACAGGTGTCATCTACTGGTTAAGGTAATCTTGTAATGCTTGTGGCTCATTCCAGTTGGTGTCTTGCATTTGTGACAAGGCATCGATGGCTGAACGTGCAGCACTTAAGGTCGTAAAGTATGGGATGTTCATTGACAAGACGATCTGACGAATTACAACGGCATCTTTTTTGGAGGTGTTGTTGTCTGAAGTGTTAATGGCCATAGTAATATCGCCATTACGCATAGCATCTTGAATGTTTGGACGTCCTTCAGAGATCTTAAGTACAAGCTCACAAGGGATACCTGCAGCCTCAACAATTTTCTGAGTACCCTTAGTCGCTACCAGTTTAAAGCCAGCATCATGAAGTCCTTGCGCCACTTCTGGAGCATGTTCTTTGTCCATATCAATAAATGACAAGAAACAGGTACCTTCACTAGGTATGATGTTCCCAGCAGCCATCTGTGCCTTAGCAAAACTCTTACCATAGTTACGACTGATACCCATAACTTCACCTGTAGATTTCATCTCAGGGCTAAGAACCAAGTCTGCTCCATAAAGTTTGTGGAAAGGAAAAACTGCTTCTTTAATAGCAACATGGTCTTTAAGACGTGGCTTTAAGAGACCATCTTCTTCCATTACAACCTTATAGGTGTCATAAAATGCAAGTGCAGAACGTATATCTTCACCCATCATAACACGGGTGGCAACCTTAGCAAGTGGTACACCTGTCGCTTTAGATACAAATGGTACTGTACGAGAAGCACGAGGATTTACCTCGATAAGATAAATCTCATTTTGATAAATGGCATACTGAACATTCATAAGACCAACAACACCGAGGCCAAGAGCGATGGTCTTAGTCTGCTGTTCTACTTTTTTATGAAGTTCTTCTGAGAGGTTAAGTG
This sequence comes from Helicobacteraceae bacterium, assembly GCA_027061425.1. GTDB lineage: Bacteria > Campylobacterota > Campylobacteria > Campylobacterales > Sulfurimonadaceae > Sulfonitrofixus. Next base: position 14,053 of record JALSUN010000274.1, on the reverse strand, counting down.
GAGGCAGTGAACACGCAGAGTCTCCAGAGTGAATTCCAGCCTCTTCAATATGCTGCATAACAGAACCGATGTAAACATCTGTACCATCACAAATACAGTCAACATCAAGCTCTATCGCCTGATCAAGAAACTTGTCCACAAGAACCGGTGCATCGTTAGAGACAGAAACGGCTTCATCCATATAGGTACGAAGTTCTGTTTCGTTATAAACGATACGCATAGCACGACCGCCAAGAACAAATGAAGGACGTACTAAAACGGGGTAAGTGAGTCTCTCTGCAATAACAACAGCCTCTTCTTTGGTTGTTGCTAAACCATTTTCGGGTTGTAATAGGTTGTTTGCTTCAACAAACTCAGAAAACTGTTTGCGATCTTCTGCCAAGTCAATAACACGTGCAGGTGTCCCAGAGATCTTTGCACCAATAGCTGTGAGCGGATTGGCAAGCTTCAGTGGAGTCTGTCCACCAAAGTGTACGATGATACCATCTGGGTTCTCTGTCTCTATCACTTCACGTACATGTTCAAAGTCAATAGGCTCAAAGTAAAGTACATCTGAAGTGTCATAGTCAGTAGAGACAGTCTCAGGATTACAGTTGTACATAATGGTCTCATGTCCCATGTCATTAAGAGCAAAGGCCGCGTGTACACAGCAGTAGTCAAACTCTATACCTTGACCAATACGGTTAGGTCCACCACCTAAGATCAACACTTTTTTCTTGTCAGATTTACGAGGCTCAGTAGCTGGAATCTTAGTAATGTTAGTAGTAGAATAAAGATAAGGAGTTAAGGCTTCAAACTCAGCCGCACACGTATCGACTTCGTTATACTCATGGTGAATGTCTAGACGTTTACGTGCAGCATAAATGTCATTTTCGCTCATAGGAGTAGAACAATTCTGGGTGATAAGATCAGCGATACGCTTGTCAGAGAAACCATCAGTTTTGAGGCGACGGAAGGCTTTTTCGTCATTTAGAAGTTCAAGATTAATACTCTTTTCACTTTCGATGATCTCTTCAAGTTGGTAAAGGAACCATGGGTCTATCTGACAAGTGTCAAAGATCTCTTCAACACTCATACCCCGACGCATACCCTCTGCAACATAAAGCATACGGTCTGAGTTAGGACGACGGATCTCATGCTTGATGAACTCCATGTCACCTTCCATCTCATCAAAACCGCTAAGTCCTGTCTCAAGAGAACAAAGTGCTTTTTGCATAGACTCTTTAAAGGTACGACCAATAGCCATCACTTCACCAACTGACTTCATAGAAGTAGAGAGTGTAGATTCTGCTTCAGGGAACTTCTCAAATGTAAAACGTGGGATCTTTGTCACAACGTAGTCGATCACTGGCTCAAAAGAGGCAGGTGTCCCGGTAATGTCGTTGGTGATCTCATCAAGAGTGAAACCAACAGCGAGAAGGGTCGCCACTTTAGCGATCGGATAACCTGTAGCTTTAGATGCAAGTGCTGATGAACGAGAGACACGAGGGTTCATCTCTATAACGATCATACGGCCTGTCTTCGGATCTACAGAAAACTGTACATTAGATCCACCTGTATCTACACCGACTTCTCGAAGGATATCAAAAGAGGCGTCACGCATACGCTGATACTCTTTGTCTGTGAGTGTAAGTGCAGGTGCGACAGTGATAGAATCTCCGGTATGAACACCCATAGGATCAAAGTTCTCAATGGCACAAACAATAATACAGTTGTCTTGAGAGTCACGGATGACCTCCATCTCATACTCTTTCCAACCAAGAAGAGACTCTTCTACCAAGATCTCTGTTACAGGGCTCTCATCAAGACCACGTTGTGCTAGCGCTTTATACTCATCGATGTTATATGCGACACCTGAACCACCACCTGCAAGGGTGAAAGAAGCACGGATGATGATCGGAAAACCGATCTCTTCTGCAGCTTCAAGTGCTTCGTCCATGTTATGAGCATAACGTGAGTGGGGAAGGTCCATGCCCAGTTTGATCATGGCATCTTTAAAGGCAAGACGATCTTCACCTTTTGTGATAGCTTCAGGTTTAGCACCTAAAAATTCTATACCTTCAAGCATCCCTTGCTCATGCATGGTCATGGCAGCGTTAAGTGCTGTCTGTCCACCCATAGTAGGCAAGATGGCATCAACATTTTCTTTTTTGATGATCTCAGCGATAACCTCAGGTTTGATCGGCTCTATATACGTACGATCAGCAAACTCAGGGTCTGTCATGATGGTTGCTGGATTAGAGTTGATGAGTACAACGCGGTAACCCAACTCTTTGAGTGTTTTAACAGCTTGAGTACCAGAGTAGTCAAATTCACAGGCTTGACCGATAATAATCGGTCCAGAACCAATAAGGAGGATGGTTTTTATGTCTTCGCGTTTAGGCATTACGACCCTTTAAATAGCTTAAAAATTTGCTTATTATAGGTAAAAGGTGCTTAAAAAATGGTGAATTATTAGTAGAAAACTATACTGTTTTAAAAGCTTGCGTTCACTAAGGCATTTCAAGAGGGTTACACTCGTGTGAATATGGTTAGTGAATACTCTTTATAAGATGAAAATAATCAGGATGACTGGCATTATAGTAAGGTTCTAAAATAGCATTTTGATAGCCCTGTGACTGCTCAATGCTGAGTACTTTTCCTACTTTAAGTCCTGCAAAAAAGAGGTTGTCAAGACCAGAGGTCAGCACTTCGTCTCCTATTTTGATCTTTATCCATGTAGGGATAAACTCAACTATAAGCTTATCACTGTTAAGTCCATGAACAATTCCAGGTGCTTTGTTGGGACCAACATAGACAGCGTAAGAACTTTTAAGTGCCCCATTAAGAAGGGCCATAGGTCGTCCCTCTTTCATAATCACAATTCCTGCAACATTCTCTTGGTGTACAAGACCGTAGATCTCTTTGTTGTCAAAGGCAGGGGTGTCGATCCAAACACGGTTAATGTCACCAAACTTTACATAAGAGATAGTGCGTACCAACTCTACTTTAGGCGCTACTTTTAAAGAAGAGTTGTTCTCTATAAAAAGGGCGTTGAGTTCTGTAGCGACTTGGTGGAAAATAAGGTGGGTCTCTTCATAACGTGACAACTCTTTGCGCAATTCGATAATGGTATCTTTTTGATAAAAATGTTCGTTAAAACTATGGTTAATAGAAGCGGTGGTGTTATGGTAACTTTTTTTGATACCATTAGTCATAGAGAGGATAGGACGTTGTAGTCCTGTTGAGAAGTAGAGTGCTGTCCCAAAAAGGACAAGAAATAGAAAAAAGATACTCAGTACTTCTCGGTTCATAGTCTAAACAGTACTATTCGTCAAAAAGTTCTTGTAAAAGATCGATCTCTTCAAGAGCCTTACCTGTTCCCTTGGCAACAGCAAGTAGTGGTTCGTCTGCAACGTAGACTGGAATACGGATGATGTCAGAGAGGTACTTGTCAAGTTGACGGATAAGTGCACCCCCTCCTGTCAGCACAACACCATGACTCACGATATCACCCGCAAGGTCAGGTGGCATCTGTTCAAGAACATCACGAAGGGCTTCCGCAACCTCTTTAAGTGGCTCTTCCATCGCTTCACGTGCATCTTCACTACTTAAAGTGATAGAACTCAAAAGACCTTCAACCTGATCACGACCTGTAATGGTGTAGTGTAACTCTTCTTCAAGTTCTACAGCGGTACCTACAGAGATCTTGATCTCTTCTGCAACACGCTCACCTACAAGTAAGTTGTATTTACGACGAATGTAGTTAATGATAGCAAGATCGATCTTGTCACCGGCGACACGGATGGATTTGGAGAGTACAAGACCACCGAGAGAGACTACACCGATTTCAGTAGTACCACCACCAATGTCAACCACAAGGTTACCTTGAGGCTCGCGGATGTTGATACCAGCACCAATAGCCGCAGCCATAGGCTCTTCTATCAAGAAGACTTCACGTGCACCAGCCGAGAGTGCAGACTCACGAACCGCTTTACGTTCAACCTGTGTCAAACCATAAGGAACACAGATGATGATACGGGGACTAATCAGTGACTTACGGCCGTGTGCCTTTTCGATGAACTTACGAATCATCTTTTCAGTCATATCAAAGTCAGCGATAACACCATCACGCATAGGACGAATGGCACGAATGTTGCCTGGTGTTTTTCCTACCATGTCTTTTGCTTCATGACCAACAGCCAAGACCTTAGTCTGACCATATTTTTCATTTTTAACAGCCACAACAGATGGCTCGTTGATGATGATACCATGGCCTTTGGCAATGACCAAAGTATTGGCAGTTCCAAGGTCAATAGCCAAGTCGTTAGAAAAAAGACCAATCAGTTTGTTAAATATCATTTATGCAGTTCCTATGCGCTTTTACGCGTACTTTTTTTAATGTAAAGAGGCTCTTCGCCGTCTTCGATCACTTCTTTTGTTACGATTACTTCATAACCACTGTACTCAGGAAGGGTATACATGATCTCTATCATACTCTCTTCCATAATCGCACGAATACCACGTGCACCTGTTTTACGTGCTATAGCCTTAGCTGCTACAGCAGCGAGTGCATCTTCTTCAAAAGTCAGTTCAACATCATCGATAGCAAACAATTTTTTGTACTGTTTGACAAGAGAGTTCTTTGGCTCTGTCAAGATGCGGACCATGTCATCTTCACTGATTTCACTCAGCGATGCGATGATAGGCAGACGACCGATAAGCTCTGGAATGAGACCATAATGTACCAAGTCATCTGGTTCTACCATCTCTAAAGTAGGCTTCTGCTCATCTTTAGACTTCTTCTCTTGACCAAATCCAAGGATGTTTTCACCTTGTTTGCGTTTCAAGATGTCTTGCATACCATCAAAGGCACCACCACAGATAAACAAGATACCTGAAGTATCGATCTGTGCAAACTCTTGGTTAGGATGTTTACGACCACCTTTTGGTGGAAGATTCACCTGTGCACCCTCAATAATCTTCAAAAGGGCTTGTTGTACACCTTCTCCTGAGACATCACGAGTAATAGAGCGGTTTTCACTCATACGTGCGATCTTGTCCACTTCATCTATAAATACAATACCTTGTTGGGCGCGCTCGATGTCACCATCTGCAGCTTGAAGTAGTTTGGTCAAAATATTTTCTACATCTTCACCTACATAACCTGCCTCGGTTAAAGAGGTTGCATCTGCAATAGCGATAGGGACATTAAGTACACGAGCAATAGTCTGTGCCATGAGTGTCTTACCTGAACCTGTTGGTCCTATAAGCAAGATGTTGGACTTAGCGATCTCTGTCTCATCATCTTCAACCAAAGTCGTTTTGAAGATACGCTTATAGTGGTTATATACAGCAACAGAAAGTAGCTTTCTAGCATTTTCTTGGCCGATAATATACTCACCTAAAAAGGCATTAAGCTCTTTTGGTGTCATAAGTTCAGTAGTAGCATCTACTAGGGCTTTCTCTTTAGTGCTGAGTTCACCTTGGTTGTCACCAAACATGATTTTGTGTGCAGAATAGACACAGTTTTTACAGATATAGACTTCGTTTCCAGCGATGAGAGGGTTGTCTTCACTCTCTACAGCATTACAAAAACTACAGTTACGATGGTCGCTCATTAATTTTTCCTCTCAAAAGGGATGCCCCGTTTGGTGTTTGTGATAAAGGTACAGATGTTTTTAACATAACTGTTGTCTGTTGATTCGAGTAGTTCTTTAGTAACTTCTTGGAGTGGACGTCCCATCTCAAAAAGCTCTTTATAAGCAGATTTGAGTGCATTGATATCTTCACGTTCACAGTGACGGCGTAGACCTGTAAGGTTAAGTCCTCTCAATGTTGCACGATTGCCCTCTGCCATACAGTATGGTGGTACATCTTGAGAAAGTGCAGATGCACCTCCAACCATAGCAAAATCACCAATCTTTACAAACTGATGGATGGGTGTCATACCACCGATGACAGCATTGTTACCAAGTTCTACATGGCCTGCAAGTGTAGCCGCATTGGCCAAGATACAGTTGTCCCCAATGATAACATCGTGTCCAAGGTGCACATAGCCCATAAAGAGGTTGTTGTTACCTACTTTAGTAATGCTTCCGCCACCTTCAGTTCCTGGATTAAAGAGCGTAAACTCACGGATAGTGTTGTTGTCACCAATAACCAGTGAAACATCTTCTCCATTAAACTTCAAATCCTGAGGGATAGACCCAAGAACTGCGTGAGAAAAGATACGGTTGTTTTTACCAATAGTCGTTTTACCATAGATACAAGTGCCGTGAGCGATGGTTGTACCTTCACCTATAGTGGTTTGTGCTGAGATAAAACAGTGTGCTGCGATCTCAACATTGTCACCTATAACAGCACCTTCTTCAATGATGGCTAAAGGAGAGATTTTAGAGTCTGACATTAGGGTCTCCTAAAATTGAACTTTTAATATACACCAAGTGTCCTATTTATCTACAACCATAGCTTTAAGCTCTGCTTCTGAAACCAGTTGGTCATCAACATAAGCTTTTCCATCTAACATCCAGATAGAACCCTTACGCTTAATAACGCTCACACGGTACTCTAAACGGTCACCAGGACGTACTGGTTTACGAAATTTTGCCTTATCAATACTCATGAAGTAGACAACTTTTTCTTTAACCTCTTCTTTTGAAAGTTCCATGCTCTGAAATGCCAAAAGACCACCTGCTTGAGCAAGACCTTCTAAGATCATTACACCTGGGTAGATAGGGTGACCTGGAAAGTGTCCCTGAAAAACAGGTTCACTGATACTTACATTTTTAAAGGCAACGATATTTTCACCTTTATCAAGCGTGTTAACTCTGTCTACGAGTAAAAATGGGTAACGGTGAGGGAGGATTTCTTGAATTTCGACAACATCCATAAGCATGTAAAACCTTTAGTTAAAGTGTGATGTACAAGGAGAAAAGACCCCTTTTTTGTACACCCTTAAAATTGATGGCTAATTTTAGCCAAAAGAGGGTTAAGCGTTGATTATCAAACCTAATGTGCTACACTAAAAATTATAGTGATAACCAAACATGATCGCATTTTCCTCTCTTTGTCGTAATTCGTTAATACTATGACTGCCCTCCAATGAGATATCAATAGTATCTTCGAGTCTATAGGTGATACCTGCATCAGCTTTATACATCAATCCAAAATCATCGGTATCAGGTCCAAATCCATTGTCAGCAGTGTAGTCTTCTATAACAAACCCTATTTTGGTTCCATAATAAAAGAAGAGACATTTGTCTGCATAGATCTGGTGCTGGGCAACGACCAAGGCATATTTGTCTGT
>JALSUN010000274.1:0-6665 GCA_027061425.1 Helicobacteraceae bacterium | reverse complement strand
CCTTGAGATGATAGGCGTTTTTCAATGCCTTCTCTATCTTCACAAAAAATGGGAAAATAAGCAGCGTTACTCTCTTTAGAAAAGGGAAGTCTTGTGAGTGATGTTCCCTCCAGAAGTTTCTGCAGCAAGATAAAGTGCTCTTGGCGCTCTTGGATCTCTTGGTTCACAAAGTCAAGACGGTAGGTGAGTGTTTTGGCCTGAAGTTGGTCCATGCAGGCTTCTATACCGATTTGGGTGTAGTGCTGGGCTTCTCGTCCTTGAGAACGGAGTACACGTGCCTTGTTGCGTAGGTCAGCATCTTCTATATAAAGTGCACCACCGTTACCAAATCCACTCAACGGCATGTCGGGGTGAAATGAGGTAGTTGAGAGTTTAGAGAGGTGCAAAGAACGTTTCTCTTTTTGAAGACTACCAAAACTCTCTGCGGCATCTTCTATGACGCAGAGGTCATGGTGCAGTGCGAGGGCGTTGATGGCAGTCATATCTGCACAGTTTCCAAAAGTAGAGACCGGAATGATGAGTTTGGTCCGTTCTGTAATAGCGTCTTCAACCTGCTCGATATCTAAGGTATAGTCTTGTGCGTTGACATCAACAAAAATCACTTTGGCACCCATAAACAGTGCTGCTTGAACGGCGATACCTGAACCCAAAGGTGAGGTGATGATCTCATCACCAGCCTTGAGCTCCAAGATCATAAAAAGGAGGACAAAAGCGTTGAACTGTGTATTACAGACGATCATATCCTCAACGCCAAGGTAGTCACTTAAAGCTTTTTCAAGTGTGGTGATGGCAGTAGGGTCTGTCTGTGTAATACCTTCAAGTAAAAGGGCATCTATGGCCTCTTTATGGACTTGGTATTGACGTTTTTTTGCATTAAATGGAATCTTCATGTCTCTCCTCTATAATCTGGGCAACCCGTTTGGAACTGCCATGTCTGAGATAGCCTCTTAGTGCCATGGCGTCACTAAAGAACTGCTCTTGGTCCATAGCGTGATAAGCCTCTAACATCTTCTCTAAGGTGACATCATCCTGCCAAAGTTCTGGATGCATGGCGCGGTGCTTAAATTTGTTAAACATAATATTACCCAAACCAATATAATCAATGTTTATGTTGAGCAGTTTGGTCCCGATGAAGTAGTCCACTTTTTTAGCGATATAGGTCAAAATAAAGGGTGTTCCGATGAGTGTGGCTTCTAAGGTTGCTGTACCACTGCAGATAAATGCAAAGTCACATTCATAAAGTGTTTTGTGGGCATCGTAAACGATATTAAAAGCAGAAACATCGCCATAAAGTTCACTGACCTTGTCGCTAAAATGTTCTGGAATAATAAGATAGGCTTCACACTGCAGCTTTTTTTGTAGGGCAATGTACTGCGGCATGAGGTTCTGGATCTCTGTTTTACGACTGCCGGGCATAAATGCAATTTTGTGGCCAACAGAACGCTCCTGTTTGAGTTGAGGGATCTCATCTAAAAGGGGATGACCCACATACTCTATAGGGGCATTTTTAGGATAATACTCAGGTTCAAATGGCAAGATGGAGGCGAGAGTGTCTATGGTCTCTGCCAAAACAGGAATACGTTTTTTCTTCCACGCCCATGCCTGTGGCAGAATGTAGTAGATGATCTCTTTGTCTGGATACTGCTTTTTTACCTTTTTTGCAAAGGGGAGGTTGAAGCCACTAGAGTCTATAAGTAAGACCTTATCCACTTCGGGAACAAGTTTCAGAAGCTTTTTGGAGAGTCCTAGAAAAAAGGGGAGTTTCTTTATGGCATCGACCACCCCCATAATAGCTAGGGCACGCAGATCCACGATAGGGTTTCCAAGACGCTCGTTAAAGACACCCACCAGCTCTACATCGCCCTTAAATTCTTTGAGTAGAGCTTCAAGATGGACATTGGCAGAGTGCTCAAAGGCGCAGACAAGTATTTTCACAGCGCCATCTTTTGAGTGGGTGTTTGTGAGTTTTCACTGGAGTAGAGGGTGCGAAGTGAGCGCTTTTTAGTCGAAAAATGGATAGAGCATATCTGCACGTTAAACCTTAAAGTGTATAATTGCTCCTATTATAGCAAAAGCGAGTAGATATGCTGATAAGAAATGCAGTGGTATGTGATGTTAATGGAGAGCGCAGAGTAGATGTTCTTATAGAAGATGGTGTGGTTACCGGTATTGGTGAAGGTCTCTCTAGCGAGAAGGTGATTGATGCTAAGGGACAGTATCTGCTTCCTGGTATCGTAGATACAAATGTCCGTCTTAAAGATGCAAACTTAAATGCCTCAACACTAAGTAAAGTAGCAGATGAAGCTGAACGTGGGGGTGTGACCCGTCTGGTGTTGGCACCTGACTGTACACCAAGTATCAATGACAGCATCGTTTTAGAATTTATTCAAGCCCATCAAAAACGTGAGTCTCGCGTTGATATGATGACGACGATTGCTACGGTTGATGAAGATGAACGTCTCAGTAATATCGCCATACTTCTGAAAAATGGGGCGCAAGCACCTTATATGACAACAGCAGTGAGTAACAACACGGCATGTCGTATTGCCGAGTATGTACAGATGCATAAAAGCAGACTCTTTTGCAGGGCGCAAGATACCAGTCTCTCTTCTGTTGGAGTGATGGTAGAAGGTGCTGTGGCTACGCGTCTTGGTCTTGTGGGGATCCCTCCATTTGGAGAGGTGGTTCATGTCGCTAGAATGATAGAGATCGCCCGTAAGTATGGCATCTCTATTGTTTTTAAAAGCATCGCGTCACCACGTTCCATAGAGCTTATAGACAAGGCAAAAGCTGAAGGTATTGAGGTGCATTGTGAAGTGAGTTTGCACCACCTTTTACAGTGTGACGCGGCCTGTAGTGACTTCAACACCACTGCCAAGTTAAATCCGCCATTGGCACAAAAAGAGGCGATGTTGGCACTTCAAGAGGCCTTGAAATTAGGAAAAATAGACAGCTTGACTCTGTTGCATCAACCCAGTTCACCTGTCAACAAAGAGGTGGCATTTGCTGAAGCAGCTTATGGATGTGAGGCCTTGGCAGAGGGGTACAGTCTCTACTACACGACCTTGGTCAAAAGTGGGATGATAACACTTTCTGAGTTGATCAAGCGTGTGGCTCAAAAACCTGCAGCGAGCATTGGTGAAAAAGCAGGTGTTATTGAAGTAGGCAGTCATGCGGACTTGGTGCTTTTTGATGCTGAGGTTAACACTGTTTTAGAAAATTCTCTCTCTCTTTATGATGGTATGACGCTCTATGGTGCTGTGACACCACTAAAGGTTTAAGATGAGACACTTTTTACTGACATTACTGTTAAGTACCCTTTTAATGGCCACAACACACCGTGCCCAAGTGGTAGAACACTTGCAGAGTGGGGGTTACAGTTATATTAAAGTTCAAGAGGCCAAAGAGACCTACTGGATCGCTATGACCCAGCGTCAGGTTAAAAATGGTGAGATGATCGCTTTTAACGAGCAGGGTTGGATGCAGGACTTTCACTCTAAAACATTAAACCGTACGTTTAAGAAGATTCTGTTTGCTTCAGATGTGGTGATGCCCAGCGCTACACAAGAACATGTTGTCACTAAGGATGTGATGCAGAGTCCGTATCAGCAAAGATCAACGATAAGTATTGCACAACTTTTTAAAGAGCGCCAAAAATATGCAGGTCAACGTGTTAGTGTGCGTGCGAAGGTGACCAAGACCTCTGCACAGATCATGAAACGCAACTGGGTTCATCTGCAAGATGGCAGTCAGTTTCAAGGTTTTGATGATCTGGTCTTTACGACTTCTGGTGACATGCCAGAGGTGGGTGATGTTGTCACTGCAACTGGTATTGTTGTGATAGACAAAGATTTTGGTTATGGGTATTTTTACAAGTTGTTGGTTGAAGAGACCAGCTTTACAAAAAAGTAACATTTCATGAAACACCTCACCTGGTCTGCGCTTTATAAAGAGACCAAACCCTACCGTTTAAAAATTCTTGGAACCCAATTTATAGCACTTATGGCAGTGGCTGTCTCTCTGCCTATTCCCCTTCTCTTTCCTCTACTGATAGACCAGATCATATTAGACAAACCGGCAGGGTTGGTTGATGTGATGACCAAGTTGTTCCATCCTGAAGCACCCTATGTCTACATCTTGATTATTTTAGGTGTGACATTGATGTTGAGACTCAGTTATGTTCTCTTAAATGTCATACAACTGCGTCTGTTTATAGGCTTTTCAAAAACCATAGTCTTTCGTATCAGGGAGCGACTCTTAAACCACTTGCAAAAGGTCTCTGTTTCAGAGTATGAGGCCTTGGGTGGCGGTGGCGTCAGTGCGAAGATGGTGACTGATGTAGACACCTTAGATGCTTTTATTGGGGTGAGTATCTCCAAGTTTGCGGTCTCTCTTTTCTCTCTTATCGGTATCGCGGCTATCTTACTTTATGTGAACTGGAAATTGGGACTCATTATTTTGATCGTTAACCCGGCTGTGTTACTTTTAACGGTCTTTTTGGGACGGAAAGTCCGTAAGCTAAAGGCCACAGAGAACAAGAGAGTGGAGGCTTTTCAAAATGATTTGAGTGAAACACTAGACCTTTTTACACAGATCCGCGCCTTTAATCAAGAGTCTTACTACATCAACAAGATGAAAGAGAATGCTAAAAAGATTAAAGAAGCATCGACTTCATTTGGCTGGAAAAGTGAGGGGGCAGGACAACTCTCTGGTTTTGTGTTTTTATCGGGGTTTGAGTTCTTTCGCGCAACTTCAATGATTATGGTACTCTTTTCAGACCTCTCTTTAGGCGAGATGTTCGCTGTTTTGGGATACTTATGGTTTATGGTGACACCACTTCAGGATTTTTTACAAATCATCTTTTCGTATCAAAATGCTAACAGTGCTTTAGAGCGTCTCAATGCCCTTTTAGCCCTAAAGCAAGAACCACAATATCCACATCTGCACAACCCTTTTGAAAACAGTGAGACCAACACCATCCGTCTGGAAAATGTGAGTTTCTCTTATGGTGAAAAAGAGGTATTGCATAACATTTCAATGACCATTCCCAAGGGCAAGACAGTAGCACTTTTAGGCTCTAGCGGCAGTGGAAAAAGTACTTTGGCGCAGATTATTCTTGGACTGTATGCTCATGACAAAGGAGAGGTCTATGTCGATGACATCTCCATTAGTGAGATCGGTCTGGACCTGCTTCGAGATAACATCGCTTTGGTGTTACAATCACCAAGAATGTTTAACGACACCCTGCGCCAGAACCTGACACTTGGTAGAGAAATTGATGATGAGACACTTTATAAGGCCTTAAACATTGCACAGTTCGACACAGTGTTGGAAAAGTTAGAAGAGGGCTTAGAAACGATGATAGGTAAAGAAGGTGTGCGTCTCTCTGGTGGTGAGCGTCAACGTTTGGCCATTGCCAGAATGTTGGTACACCGTCCCAACCTTGTCATTTTAGATGAGTCCACCTCTGCGCTTGATGTCCATACAGAGAAGAACCTGTTTACCTCACTGTCAGACTTTTTGGAGGGTAAAAGCATCTTGATCATTGCCCATCGTTTGAGCAGTGTGGAGAAAGCTGACTATGTCTATGTCCTGCATGATGGCAAGATCGCTGAAGAGGGCACACCTGCCGCATTGATGCAAGAAGATGGACACTACAGACAGTTTGTCGAGGAACAGCGATGAGTCAAGGATTTGTGCCGATGTTAGGGTTTTCCAACCCGCATTTTCAAACCATTTTACCCACACTGTTGAACAAAAATGAGACGGTTACTTATGAGCATCAACAATTAGATCTGCCTGATGGAGATTTTTTGGACTTGGCATGGTTTAAGAGACCACAGACCGATGAACGTCCCATTATTGTCATCTTTCATGGTCTGGAAGGTTCCGTTCACTCTCCTTATGCTTTTAGAATGATGAGAGCATTAGATGTAGTGGGTTTTAACAGTGTAGTGATGCACTATAGAGGCTGTTTTGGAACTGAAAATCGTCATGCCCGTGCTTATCATAGTGGAGAGACCGGAGATGGACGCTTTTTTATAGAGACACTTGTCTCACGCTACCCAAAGCGTCCTATAGGTGCTGTGGGTTACTCCTTAGGGGGTAACATGTTAATGAAGATGCAGGGAGAGTGGGGGAGTGCTTCACCGCTGTTTGCAGCAGTGAGTGTCTCTGCTCCCTTGCAACTTGCTTTAAGCGCAGAACACATTAACAGAGGTGTTTCTAGGTTTTATCAGCGTCTGTTGATGAAGAGTCTGAAAAGACGTCTTTTAGAGAAGTTTGAATATCATGACTACAAAAAGCTGATCGGTTTAGAAAAAGAGGTGATTCCCAAGCTCAAAAGTTTCTGGGAGTATGATGACCATTTTACAGGACCCATTCATGGGTTTAAAGATGCTGCTGAGTATTATCAACGCTCTAGTGCTTTTCAGTTTTTACCAAATATCACGATACCCACTCTTATTATTCATGCAAAAGATGACCCTTTTATGCCTCCAGAAATCTTACCATCACAAGAGAGTCTCCCTCAAAATATTACTTTAGAAGTGAGCGCACATGGTGGACATGTTGGATTTGTAGGAGGTACTATTTATAGGCCTGTATATTGGTTACAAGATCGGATCCCTTCCTTTTTTACTAAAATCTTGCAAGAACACATACAA
>JALSUN010000273.1 GCA_027061425.1 Helicobacteraceae bacterium | reverse complement strand
ACCACTTTTGAGGGAGTATATATTTCATTCTCAAGCGCTACAGTGTGCATAAATTTCCTAACGTATGATCTGACAAAGAGCATCTTGGATAATATTAAGCTCTTCTATTGTCAGTGCCGCCAATTTCTCTTTCAAACGTGCTTTTGAAAGGGCTCTGATCTCGTTAATGCAGGCATCGCTGTTTTTTTGCAGCTTGGCACGTTTTGAGATACTATAACGAAAAGGGAGGGTATCTGCTTCGATGATCGTTGAAAGTGGTATGACGATCACAGTCTCTAAAACTGCATTGGCATCTCTGTCACTTAAGATGATTGCCGGTCTCAGCTTTCCTATCTCACCGCCTTTTGCAGGATTGAAGTTCACTAAGAAGATATCTCCTCTCTCAAAGTCCATCATCTACCGCCCCATCACCTATACGATCTTTTTTTTGTGCTTCAGCCACACGCTTAAGCAAGGCAAGCTTTCGTTTTTTCTCGACCTTCTCTATAAAAGCATTGAACTCATCTTTTAAAGACTTGGGAACAAAGTAGCCGATCTCTTCTTTTTTACGACCGTCAAGTATATGGATGATCTCTTCTGTAGCAAAAAAATCTGTCGACTTGCGCATGTCTGCTAATGTTGCTTCAATCATACTTTTCCTTTTTACATTCTAATCTTACAAATTATTATAACATATAAAGGGCACTTCCAATGCTATTAAGATAAGCCCGAATTTCGTCATTCCTGCGCAGGCAGGAATCCACGAATTAATATTGCTTGAAAGTTTGACCTTGTGGACTCCTGTCTGCACAGGAGTGACGGAAACAGTTATTAAGGTAGGCACCTCTAAAACGAAAGTTGATACCTAAAATAATAGGTGTCTTCAAACTGTCCAAACTCACTCTGTGTTGGGCCACTTTGTATCATGGCACCTGCAGTGAAAGTATTATAATCATTAAAAGTATAGGTGAGTGTAGGTGATATGAAGCGGGAATTTTTGTCATTAAAACTCTCTATGTAAGTGAGTGCGCCATCAAGAAAGATGTTAAAAGCGTAAGAGATACTTGTGCCAAGGTAGAAGTTTGAAAGTACCATGTTTGGAGCTATTTCTGAGTTTATATTACTGAGTATCGTCATATAATCAAAAGTTTGAGAGCTGTAATAGGCCTCGCCGATGAGTGTAATACCATTTTCAAAACCATAATCGGCACCCACGATACCCTGAAAAAACTCTTCTGTGTGTTCACCCTGCAATGTCTGGACAGCACTGTTTTTGATGTAAGCACCCTCACTCCGAACTTCTACTCCCGTTTCAGCCAAGTTGCCTTCCAACTCATAACCGACCATCAAGGTCTCATCAGAACTGACGACATTTAGCCCCACATCTCCAAGTTCTAAAAAGGCTTTAAGAGAAGCGGCATATTTAAAGGTGTGGTCTTTTTTTTGACTGGCGACCACTCTTAGGTCTGCAGTCTCACTCAGATGTCTGGTGTAAGCTATAGCAGCGACCCCAAAAGTTTCATCGGGTTCTAGCGCGTAGGTGTTGCGTGGATTAAAGAGGTTGGTCGGATTCCAAATCCGCCCTACTCCCATAGTGATATTTTGCAAACCTACTGCTATACGGTTATCTTCGCCTTCGTACCCGCCATAAAAACGGTAAAGCTTGGCGTAAACTTTTCCCTCATAGTAATCATAATAAGTCGTCTCTGTTTTAAAAGGGGTGTCTGCCTCTTGTTGTGTGATGTAGGAAAAGTCAGGAGCACTGATGTAATCGTGTCCCAAGTAGTTAACCCCATCACCGATGAAGGTCATAAAGTAGTTTTCGTAGGTGTAATCACTCCGTAGACGCAAACGGTTATAGTTGTAGAGGTAACGCGTATCATCATTAGGGGTAAGCGAGCCTTGAGAGATGGTAAAGTTGGTGTTGGTCACGCTGTAGTCCAAGTCTGCCACAAGTGTAGAACTGGCTAACAGTGATACGACAAGCCCTACTTTAATCTTCAACAATCCCTCCATCATTAAGCTTGATGATACGGCGCACACTCTCTATGACATACTCATCATGAGAGGCGAACAGGATGGTCACACCCTCCTCTTCATTGAGGCGGCGCATCATGTTCATCAAAGCGATGGAGTTTTTAGAGTCTAGGTTAGCGGTAGGTTCATCCGCCAAGATGATCTTGGGCTTGGAGGCAACCGCTCTCGCCACTGCCACTCGCTGTTGCTGTCCTCCGCTCAGGGTGTTGGGAAGTGACTGTAGTTTGTTTTCTATCTCTAAAAGTTCTGCCACCTCATGAACGCGGTTTTTGATCACATCATCGTCAAAGCCACGCAATTTCATGATAAAACCGATGTTCTCCTCCACACTCAAAACAGGCACAAGGTTGTAAGACTGAAAGACAAAACCCATCTCATTAAGACGCAGCAAGGTGCGTTCATCTTCACTCAGTGTTGTGATCTCTTTTTCGTCCAGATAGATCTTACCACTGTCAACACTGTCAAGCGCACCAATGGCGTTAAGCAGTGTTGTCTTGCCACATCCTGAAGGGCCATTGAGGAGAGAAAACTCTCCTTTTTCTATGGTCAGGTTGATGTTTTTAAGGGCGTGAACCTCTCGTGACTCGCCTCTATAAAAATACTTTTGAACGTCTGTGAGTTGTATCATGTCTCTGCCTTTATAACCTCTATAGGGTTAAGATGTTTGATCTTTCTCAGTGGTAGCAGTACACTCAAGAGTGAGGCACTGAGTATGGCCAAGAAGGTGTTGATAAAATAGATGGGTGAGATGTCAGCGTAGAGGACGGTGTCAAGTCCAAAAGAGGCCAGACCCTCTGAAAACTGTGAAAGGTTGAGTCCATAATGGTGTAGGTACAGTAGAGAAAGAAGCCCTAAGATAGCTCCAACCACATAACCAACCACACCTACAAAAAGTGCCTCTAGCAAGACCTCTCTTCTAATGTACTTGTACTCCATCCCCACCGCTCGCATAATCCCAAACTCTCTAATACGGTCTAGTACAGAGACATACATCACACCTAAGATCCCGATGAACACCACCAAAATCACAATAAAAAAGGTGATACTGTTAAAGATATGCATCATGTCCTGCATCTGCTTGAGCATAGGGTTAAGCTCCAAAAAGTCCATCACACTCAATTGTGGATATGCTTTTTGCAAGGTGGCCTGTAGTGTTGAAGACTCCGTTCTAATAGCGATCTGTGTCGCGACCGTGTCACTGACCCCTAAAAAACGCTCAAGATGTCTTCTATCAACATAAAGTGCCGAACGGTCCAAGACCATACTTGTCTGCATAATGCCTCTGATCTTTAGCGCCATCGCGTTGATCTCACCACTGGAATCTTGGGTAGAGAAGATCACTTTAGAGCCGACATGTACTTTCAGGGTCTTGGCCAACTCTTTACCTATGAGTGCCCCTCTTTTTCCAAGCTCAAGCTTGCCATCGACCAAGAACTGATCAAAACGGCCAAACGCGATCTCGTCATCCAACTCTATACCCACAACCGAAGAAAAAGCAGACTTACGCGCCGTAGCGCTCAGTCCATCCACACTCAGACGACGTACAACAGCTTGAACGTCCGGACGTTCGTTTAGTGACGCCTCTATGCCCTTAGCATCTTTGATAACATTGTCAAGGTTTTTGTTTAGTCTGTAGTGAGAGTTGTAGAGACTAATCTCTCCACAGTCACTACGTTTGGTCTTGTCTATAAGGTTAGAGGTCATACCATCGTAAATGCCCTGTATGCTCAACATCATACTCATACTCACTGCGATCATGATTACTACCAGAAGTGTACGTGAGAGCCGTAAAAAAGCATTTTTCCAGGCCAATTTCAAGATAAGTCTAAACATGGTGGCTCGCTTCTACCGGTTTAAAGGCATTGATATAACGTATAGGATAGATAATACTTAAAAAGTTCAGCAGATAGATCACAGCAACATTCCAACTGATAGTGAACAGGTTAAACGCAAGTGGGATCTCGTCTGAGACTACGCCATAATCTTTATAGGTCTCACTGATACCCTCCATCACAAAAGGGTGCAGACTAAAGTAGTAGGCGATGTAAGCACCTATAGGCGTCGCAAGTAAGATGGCAGTCGTAGAGAGGATGAAGATCTCATTAAAAAGAAGCAGACGGATTTTGCCTCTGGTCAGTCCGATAGAGCGTAGCGTTCCAAACTCTCTGACTCTCGAGCTCACGTTGATAAAACCAAAGATCATGATAACAAAAAAGATCACCACAAAAAAGAGCACAATGGAGATGTAACCAAAGATACTATCTACTTGCATGGCCTGCACCATAGACTTCATCAGTACCTTCCATGTCACACTCTCATACTGACTGTCCAAATGCTTTATAATCTCCTCGTTGACAGCATCGACCTTGTTCAGATCATCGAGCCTGATGGTGATGTAAGATGCCTTGTTTTTAGCATACATCAACTCATCAAAATAGCTGCGACTTAAAAATGCCGCCGTGGAGTCAAACTCAAAAGCACCTGTTCTAAATGTCCCGCAGAGTTTGAAAAGGTCTGCGGCAAAAGAGTTGTCGCTGGCACTTCCCACAAAACTCACCTCATCACCCAGTTTGACCTGTAGTTTTTTCACCAAGTCCACACCTGCATAGAGACAGTTTCCAGAGTTTTCACTCAAATACTCTCCGGAGACAAGGGTACTGTAGAGTTCACTCAGCTTACGCTCTTTTTGAGGTTCTATCCCTGCGACCATCGCCGCAGTTGAACGATCCTTGGACGAAAGCAGTCCATAGGTCTCATAGCGTGAGGTGTAGTCACTGATGCCTTCAACTTTTGAGAGTACTTTCTCAACACTTGCAACATCTTCTATGAGGTAGTCGTTGCCACCCTCTTCTCTGTACCCTTTTTTATAGATCTCTATCGCACCCGTGTAGACCTTCAGCGCATTTTTAAGCATAGACCCATGAGAACCATCCATCAGTGCCACATAAACGATAAACATCAAAGCAGAGAAAAAGGTCAGGACAAAGGTCGTAATAGAGCGCCCTCTATAAAAGAGTATGTTTTTTAGTGCCAGTGAAAACATTAGCGTGAGAACCTTTTGAGTGCACTTTTACGAAAGTACTGCTCTGAGATCTTTGAGTCGTAGCGCACATCTTCTAAAATGATCTCCGTATAGTTGTTAGGCTTCTCTATAGGCTGGATCTTCCAGTGTGTCGGCGTATAGTACTTGCCGTACTTCTTTACTTCCGTGTAACTAAAGATACGTACTGCTTCTCCATCTTCATCGTAAAAGGTATCTTTTTTAGAGGTATAGGTCGTCGTGTCCACCTCAGAGACGATCTTGCCCCACACTACTGCCGCATCCTCTTTAGGCGTCAGCTCCAGAGTCACAAGAGTCCCTTCCTTTTTCAAGATACGAGGATCATAATCATCTACTATGGAACTCTGCTTGACCATGTCATCATTGGTC
The DNA here is from genome assembly GCA_027061425.1 of Helicobacteraceae bacterium. GTDB lineage: Bacteria > Campylobacterota > Campylobacteria > Campylobacterales > Sulfurimonadaceae > Sulfonitrofixus. Next base: position 11,631 of record JALSUN010000273.1, on the reverse strand, counting down.
ACATCCGAGCCCATCCAGTTTTGAAGCATCATAGAGGGCGGGATCTTGATGGTACGCTCTATCTTGGGTACATACTGCCACATCTGTCCATCAAGACTCAAAAAGGTGATGCCTCTGTCTTTTGGCGGATAGAGGGTTTTGACAAAACTCTTTTTACTCCCCTTCGACCAGGTCTCCATCTTCATGGTGCGTTCATGCCCCATAGAGACGATGTGCATGGTCATCTTCATATGGACATTTTGCCCACGCATGTTGTTGTCTATCTTTTTGATGATATCGTGTGCCTCATCTGCTATGAGAGAGACCCCAACCAACAAAAAACCTATCATTACTTTTTTAATATCAACCATTTTCATTACATCACCTCCGTTATCATACCCTGAACGATGCTTATCCCCGCACCTTGTATCTTCTCTAACTCCTCTTTGGTACTCACCCCTGTAGCAATGATATCTATACCCAAGGCATCTGTCGCCACTTGAAGACTGCTCAAAAGTGGAGAGGCCTGCGTGATAAGGTCTAGTAAAAAGAGTTTACTGATCTTAACAAACTCTGGTTTAAAAGTTTTGAGGTATTCCAAGTCATCAGACTCTGCACTAAACTCTCCCATACCAAAACGGTATCCATGCTCTTTGACAAGAGTTATATAACGACGGGCGAGGTCTGGGTTGGCTACAACAAAAGATTCCGGCAATTCTATACAAAAATCCAATTCGTGAGTGTTTTCAAAAGCGTCAAACTCTTTTTTTAAGATGGAAAAGGTCTCCTCTTGAAGAAGCAGTGTTTGAGAGAAAGTGAAGGTGTAGCGCCCTCTTCTGTCAGAGTTAGAGAAGTTTTGTACCATCTTTTGGATCACTTGCATATAGATGCTGAGTACCTTTTGCTCTTTGATCGCTGCACCGATAAAACGTCCATAAGTGTAGTTTGTTCCCGCTTCATCTCGCATCACGATACTCAGGCCTCTGTCATGGATTGTGTTCGTAGTAACGTTAATGACATTACGCACTTCATAATTGAACCTCTGATGCTCTAAAGAGCTGTTGATGAGGGCAACCCACTCTTGATGAGAGAGTGCCTCTTTTTGCTCCAGTTTTTTACCTTCCGTCATACAGTTCTCTTCTGAACTGTGCATCTTTTGAGTCACATGCTCTAAAAGGCCTTCACAAGCATCACCACTTTTGTAGATGTGTACACCGAACATCATCTCATCACCACGCTCCAGCTTTTTTAAGCTCTTGACAATGTGGCAGGCCTCTGACTCTGTTGCCCCAGGCATAAAAAGCACCAGAGTAGCATCATGAACGCGTGCCACCAAACTTTTACTCAACAACGTACTTTTTTCTATTAAAACAGCAGCCAAGTCCATAAGGTCTGACTCATCAACAACCGTCTCTTTTAATGTTACTGCAAGCAGCACACCCCCATCATGTTCACTGTTTTCGAGACCCTCTTCATGACATTTAAGCATCAGGTAGTGTGCATTATAGAGCTTAGGTAGCTTCTCTGTATAAAGCAGTTGACGGTTGGTCTGTACCACCTTGGCACTGGTTTTAAAGTTCAGCTCTATCTTTTTAACCAGAGCGTTCATACTCATGACAATGGTCTTAAACTCTTTGGTGTAGGGAAGTTTTTCTTGGTATCTGAACTCGTTTTGGTTGATGGCATCCGCCTGTAATTTCATGGCATCGAGTGGCTTTAAAATGCGGTAAAGCATCATGTTCAAAAGCCCCAAACTCACTACCATAAAAAGAACAAAACTCAACATAAGACTCTTAAACATCTCATATAGCGTTGCATACATATACGAACGGTCACTCTCCACATAGAGTGTACCTATGACCATCCACCCCGAAGAGACCTGAACACTCGCGCCTTGTGCATCGATGTTGACCAACTTTACAAACCACTCAGGAATGTCTGCCTGGCACCCCTTTTCAGAGCGCTCTATGACCACCTCACCTTCCATGTTCTCTAGAGCGATCAACGCATAATGTCCACTGTCAAAGTTGGCATTGATCATCGTCTCCATCATACTCACATCACCATGTGCTGTAGCCAGTGAGAGGCTCAAAGAGGCGGCGGTATTTTGGGCATCTGCATGGAGCTGTTTTTGGGCATTGTTCATAGCACTGTTAAAGATAAAGAGAGAGACGGTCGTTAAAATAGTGATAATAATAAGTGAGATAAGCAGTGCTAACTGTCTAAAGAGGGTCATATTTGGTTCCTTCTAATTTTTTCAAGCAGATCATCCCACTTTTTATAACTTTTAGTAAAGGTCACCGCTTTGCCGTAGCCAGATTTTTGAGCGATGTAGAGGTTTTCACCATTAAAGTTATAGATAGGGATCAGGTCACTTCTCTGAGAAGCGGGAAAGATCTTATAGTTAGTGTTGTCCAAGACGAGAGGAACCGAGGTCGGTGTCTCAAAATAGGTCAACACCATATGAGGCTGTTTAAACTTGGTAGATTTGACGTAGGTAAAGTAGAGCTTTTTAGTGTCGACACCCAACTGTTTCAGTGCAAAATATTTGGCAATGACATAATCTTCACAGTCACCATGGTCGCGTGCTAAAAACTCTATGGGTGTGGCCCAGTAATCTTTAACTTTATAATTTTTCATGTCAGAGCGGTAACGTACACTGTTATAGAAGTCATTGATGATGCGCAGTTGCTCTTTTTCACTTTTGGCTTGCGCCTGCGCCATCACCTTGTTGAGATAGACAAAACGGTTTTTGGCAAAAGCACCATAACGCGCCTCTATCTGTTTGATAATGTGTTCACTCACATAAGGTTCAGCCACTAAAAAAGAGACAAAGGCAAGTATCAATACTATGTTTTTACGCACCCCTACCCCTCATTATAATCTCTATAACAGCTCTTTAAAATCCTATATTTAGTATATCGTGCTTCTGCTAAAACGTACCATCTTTAGCCAGAACATTAAACTGTCGTTTGGCACTGTTACCTGATGCATCCATTACCAAAAGAGTATGTTCTCCTGGTCGTATAAACACTGAGCGCTCATGGATGTCAATGGTCTCACCAATATACTTGTCATCAAGATGCCAGTAGAGTCTGCTACTGCTTTTTTGGTGCATCGCTTTTAAGGTGACCTTGGCAAAACTTCCATCAAGTTTTTGAGGTAGATAGATACTGTGTCCTTTTACAGGATAATCGATCTCTATCACCTTCTCTTTGCCCTCTTGCATGGTACTGCACCCTGTTCTAAATGGCGGTATCTCTCTATAGTCATGACGGTACTTTTTGTAGTAATAGGCCTCTTTGGGTGGCAGTACAAAAAAGCTCTTTAACTGCATATTACTCACAGGTTCACAGGAGCTGTTGACTCTGAAGTTTCCACTAAGATCCAGATGCACCCACTTTCTATAAGGGCTTATCTTCACAAATTCACTTTTTATGGGGACCAAGACCGGTACACTTTCACAAGCCTCTGTAGCTAGAAAACCATCCTCCTTACAGACACTGATCTCCTTCAAGGCCTCCTCGGGTCTCTCAAATCCATGGGTCTGTCCAAGATGACGAAACACATCAAACATCAAAGGAGAGGCGCTTCGTGTTCCACTCAGTGTTGCCACCCCTTCACCTGTAGCATTACCCACCCAGACACCCACGGTGTACTCTTGTGTCGTACCTATGGCCCAGGCATCTCTCAGACCATAACTTGTGCCCGTCTTCCACGCTACCTCTCTTTGATGCACTAGGTTTTTCATCTTCCCCTCTAAACCAAAACGGCGCAGGTTTTTAATGACATCAAGTGTTAAAAAAGCAGCGCCTTGAGAGATGGGACTTTTGTTGAGCACAGTAGCGTTTTCATCTTCTAAGACTCTGAGTTTCCAAAAATCACCAGAGTGTCTCCCCTGCGCTATAGCACTCATGTTGGCGTAGATGTTACTCAAGTCATACAGCGTGGTCTCAGCACCTCCCAGTACGAGAGCCAGACCATAAGCATCCGCCTCTCTAAACAGGGTCGTCATTCCATAGGCTTTAAGGGCGTCATAAAAACGCTTGTACCCATAACCATGCAAGATGCGGACTGTTGGAACATTGAGTGACTTTATCAGTGCCTCTTTAGCCGTGACCACACCTCGGTAACGCTCATCATAGTTCGTCGGCATATAACCCGAGTAGTATGAAGGGGTGTCAGAGACCAACATGTTGGGTGTGAGATAACCATCATCGAGTGCCGAGGCGTACAGTAGAGGTTTTAGTGTACTTCCCGTACTTCTTGGACGCCGTGTCAAGTCGAGGGCATTGGCATAAAGCAGACTGTTTTCATAAGCTCTGTTTCCCACATAGGCCCGCAGCGCCATTGTGCGGTTCTCCACCACGATGATGGAGATGTTATGGATGCCCTCTTGCGCCAATGTATAACTGTAACGCTCTGCCTCATGTTGCACCTGAAGTTGAAGACCCTTCTCTATAGTGCTCAAAAGCAGGGGTTTGTGAGGATACTCTTTTTTTAAGGTCTGCATAAACAGGGGTGCTATCTGTGGCATCACCTTGGGTTTTTCGGGTAGAGACTCCATGAGAGAGAGTTCATAGTCTTGTTTAGTGATGATCTTTGCTTTGAAAAGCCGTTTTAAGAGTCTGTCACGCTTGAGTTTCAGTGCCTCACGGGAGCGAGAGAGGTGAAACATGGAGGGGGCATTGGGCAAGATGGCCAACAAGGCGGCCTCTGCCCAGCTCATCTGCCTGCTTGTCCGTCCAAAATAGCGCCAGGTCGCTGTACTTACCCCTACCGTGTTACCGCCAAAGGGGGCATGGTTGGCGTAGAGCTCTAAAATCTCATCTTTAGAGTACTGTGCTTCTATACGCAGTGCCAGCACCACCTCTTTGAGCTTTTGCAAAAAGGTTCTTGACTGATGTCCTTCTACGATTCTTGACAACTGCATGGTAATGGTACTGCCCCCACTCACCACATGCCCCGCTTTTATGTTCTGAACGACAGCCCGTGCTATTGCTGAAAAGGAGACTCCATAATGCTCATAAAAGTGTCGGTCTTCGAAGTATAAGAGTGCTGCTTTGTATTTGGGATTAAGAGTTTCGTGCGCTTTGAAACGCCACTGCTCATCTTGGGCGATCTGTGCACCTAAAAGCTGCCCTTCTTTGTCAAGGAGTACCGTAGAGTAAGCCGTTTTGATGAGGGGCTTCTCTAAGGGGATTTTCAAGAGTAAAAAAAATATACTTACAAGAGCGACACAGAGTATCGCCAGCTTGAAAGCTCTATTTTGTAACCACAACCTTCATACCCTTTTTCACTGCGCGTATCTTGTTGTCATACATGGACTCAGCACTCACGGCAGGAAGATAAAATGCGCCTGTAAATGAGGCGTTCAGGCGAAGGTGAATGTTTTTAGTCACACCTGGTGCTATGGACATATAGGTCATCACCTGCGTGTCTCTGATGTCTTGGTAGTCAAAGTCTAAAGAGGTCGTTCCCCCTTCTACACGTTCATTAAGTATCTGCCATCCACTTGCCACCGTGTAGACCACCGCGATGTTTTTGAGCGTTGTTTTGGCATGATGACTCACAGAGATCTCCACTTCGAAGTTTTGCCCCTGTTTGAGCTCTTTGACATCTATGGGCTTTCCGTCCATAGTATAATAGTGCACATCCATTGTCAAGGTGTGTGAAGCATCTTTCTCCTGACCCTCTTTTGCAACACCACGGTTGCCAAGCACTACATAGACAGGGTGTTTGCTCAAGTTTTTCACACTGACATCACTGCCTGTGAGTCTTACATTGTTGAGCTCTTTTTGGTAGATGGCCTTGTCAAAATCTATCACACTCTTTTTACCATCGACTGTCACCTCGACCTTAGATGCCTGACTCACTTTGGCAAAACGTCCCATAGCCATCAGACTAAAGCCCATGGACTGTGTGTTTAAGGCTGCATCGGAGTTTAAGGTCTTAGAGATCTCTTTCGCTAATTTAAAACTAAAATCAGCATCTTTCAAAGTAGTGGCAGACATCAGCATCAAGGCCTTCTCTCTCAGATCAGAGGCGAAGGTCTCATCATTGACAAGATCTTTAACACGCGCTATTTTTTGCGAGTGCATCAAACTTTCTGCCACCTCTTTTTGTCCCACATTGTAATAAGCAGCAGCCAAGATCCATCGAGAAACATTGTCGATACTTTTTTCCTCTTTAAGACGGTACATGGCACTCATATCTACATGTTTCGCTAAAGTGAGGAGGTAGAGTCTGTAGGCCTGAGTCTTTATGAAAGCACCTTTGGAGACCAACACCTTTTTCGCCTCTTTGACTTCATAGTCCACCAAAGGTGTCAAGAGTTCTGAAGGCACATAGTACCCTTTACGCTTCGCCTCTAACAAGAAGTGCAGCGCGTAAACACTTCCCCAGGCATGGACACTCTGCTGGTTTGGCCAGTATGAAAGGCCACCGCCACGCACCTGAAAACTGCGCAGACGCTCTATCGCTGCCGCAATGTTCTTGTCCACCTCTTTTTTCTGTTGTGCATCGAGTCTCATAATATCACTAAGGTAGAGCTGTGCGAACACAGATGATGTCGTCTGTTCTATACAACCATGAGGATAGGTCACCAGAGTGTGCAGACGTGACTCAAGGTTCAGCGGTGGCACACTGCTTAACTCTAAAGTAGTCTTGTTCGTACCCTTCATACCATGAGGCACAAAATGGTTTTTCCACGCTTCACCTGCTCTGATCACACGGACTTCAGAGCGGAAGGTCTCAGGATTGGGCGCCTTGATATCAATGTAAATGGTCTTGGTCGCTTTCTTGCCACCACCCACAGCAGTCAGTACTACCTTGGCCTTACCGATCTTGCCCTTGGTCTTCAACTCTAACTCAGCGATCTCTTCACCTTGTCCCTTGAAGTGGAGCGTTTGCTCGCCTACGAGCGTTTCAAAGTAGTCACTTTCAGCATCCACCTTGACTTTAACATTTTTGATACCCTCTTTCATCACAAAGAGATCCACAGGAAGAGAGATACGTTCATGAATGTTCAGCACGCGTGGCAAAGTCGCCAGAATGCTCAAAGGACTACGCACCAAGATAGAACCATCAGCCTTGCCATAACTACGATCTTTAGCAGCGACAAGCATCACGCGTACCGCACCGATGTATTGGGGCATGGTCACTTCATGGGTGACATGTTCACCTGCAGCGAGACTAAAGGTTCCTAGGTATTTGACCACAGGTTTAAAACGGCGTTTTTTGTTGCGTTCTTCCTCTTTGGCACTGTCACTACCCCCTACATCCAACATACGTTCCAACTCACCACTGTAAGCACCGACAACATCATCATAGAGATCCCAAGTCTTGACCTGAAGCCCTTTGCGTTTATAAAAGTAGTTGTGCAGTGAAGGGGTCTGGTAGTTGGTCAGTCCCAAAAGTCCTTCATCTACGATGACTAAAGAGTAGTCCATAGCCCGTCCGGACTTTTCATTCACCTCTATAGTGAAGTTTTTCCCGGGTACCACCTCTTTAGGAAGGCTAAGTTCTGGTGTCAGATGGCTCTTAGGATTATCAACCATAAGGTTTAAAATCCCCATAAGACGGATGGCCTTGTCGTTTTCACGCTCTTTATGAGGCTGTATGAGAGAGACCGACACATAGACGTTAGGCGCCATCTCTTCAGTGATAGGGATCTTCAGGGTCGTTGTCTGGCTCGACACCCAATACTGCTTGATCACATCTTCACCATTTTCCAAACTCACTAAAACGCGAGAATTTTTAGACTTTGGAAGGGTCACAACCGCTGTCTCACCTACGGTGTACTTGCTTTTGTCACTGGCAAGGGTCAGACGTGCCACACCGCCACTCTTTTGTTCCACCGCACGACCTGCCCAGCCTGGCCAGTCGATATAGACGATCTTCGAGCTACAGTGTTTACTCTCATCACTACAGGCACGCACCAAATAACGTCCCCACTCAGGATAGTTCACACGCAGTTTCCATGTTGCCTGACCTTGTGCGCTACTTTTGACGGTACCAGAAGAGACCAGGTCGTGACTGTTGGATCCAGAGTATCTCGCCAGTGACTCGGAACCTTTGTCCCACCACCAGCGCCAGTTGATCTTGTAGAGGCTCACTGTCACCGCACTGTTGGCTACAGGCTTGCCTTCTGTGTCCAGAACCGCCACTTTGACCTTGTGGTCTTTGTCTGTCAGGATCATTCCTCTCGTGGCATCACCTTTAGGAAGTTTCAGTCCTACATATTGGTTGTAAGGGTGAAAGTCAAAACTCTGTGTGTTGGCACTAAAAGCACCACCCTCTTCAAAGACCTTCGTTGTAAAACTTGCACGCAACATTCCAGAAGGCTCACCCTGAACACTAAAGTTCAGAGGAAAGTCCACTTTGCCCTCTTCATCCAAAGTCCCACTAAAGAGTGAGGCACTGCTGCCGGAGAACTTACGGGTGATATCATCAAAAGTGTAGTCCTCAAAACGTCCAAGACGTGTCGCTTTGGCCCGTGTCTTCACACTCACTTCTGTTTTGAGGTTGGAAGCCTTAGCACCATGAAGCCACTGCGCAAAGATAGAACCTTTGAGTGAGTCGTCATTGTTGCGCAGCACTTTTTTGTTGAGTGTGAGCTCCACTTTCAAACGGTTAGGCACCACCGTCTCTATGGCCAAATCTTTACTAAACTTCTGGTTTCCGACAGAGACCATCGCCTTCCATTTTCCTGTGACTGCCTCTGCTGGGGTCTGCATCTCAAAAGCGTAAAGTGCACCGGTAGGCTGGGTGTTGACCTTGCTGGAGATGACATTTCCTGAAGGGTCTATAAGCTCCATCTTGACAGGATAGTTCTCAGGAAGTGTCTTGAGGGCATCATCCAGAACAAAGGTCAAAAAGATCTTGTCACCAGGACGCCAGACATCACGTTCACCGTAGATAAAACCGTTAAGGTTCTGTTTGATGTGGGTTCCTGAGACATCAAACTGGCTCAGTGGCAGGGAGAGCCCCGGAGAGAGTTTCAGATAACCCACCGCTTTACCTTTTTTGGCACGCAGATAGTAAGACACACCTGAGACCTTGATCTCACACATCCCCTCTTTGTCACTTGTCGCCGTACCGATGACCTGATCTTGGAAGTTATAGACACGAACACTTGCCCCACTGATGGCATCTGTCGTCTCCAACGCACTTAAAGCGACATAGAGCTTTTCTCTATTGGCATCACTTTTAGCGATGATACCAATGTCTGATTTCAGGAGGTTTTTAACACTTTTAGCCAGAGTATTTTTCTCATAATAGGTGTCACTACAAGGATCCTCTTTTTGTTCACGCTCATAATAGGACTCATAAGCATCCCAGCCTCCATTTTCTCTGAAATCGGCATCATCCAGGTCCACAAAAGGGGCCATAGGTTTGACAGGTATCGCATTTTGTGCCGCTGTACACTCATACAGAGAGTCACCTCTGTCGATGTAGAGTGTCAAGCGGATCAGTGCGCCATCTTCGTTTTCAAGAAGTTTGGTCACATCTAGTGAGTAGTTCATTTTACTGTTGGCATACGCATCTTTGATCTCTATCTTTTTGTCCCACAGAAAACGTCCTACACGCTTGAGGTTTGAACTGCCTTTGAGACGGTTCTCTTGTAAAAACTGTCCCATGTTGTTTTTGTAGACTTGAAAGGCTCTAAGGTGTACCGACTTGACGTTGGTCACCTCTATAGGCACTTCAAGGTGTTCTGCATGAGGTAAGATCACCCCCTTACCCACAAACTTGACGCTCGGTTTACGACGCTCGAATGTTATTTGCGTAGTATAGGTCTCTTTGAGGCGCAGACCGCTTTGAGACTTGATCATCTTATGGATCAGCAGTGTATGTTCCGCATAAGAGTGTCTGCTCGGTATGATGGTCATCACATTGTCCACCACCTTGATCTTGGCGATAAGAAGCCCCTTAACACCTACAAGGTTTTTAAACTTACTCTTTTTATCGAGCTTCTGGGTAAAGGTCACTTTAATGCTTTGGTCTTTTTCTACATGGACATTCTCAACAGAGAACTCCGCAATAGCAGGAACGCTAAAGTGTTCGCTTTTAGGCTCCTTGTCGCCACTATTTTGATACCACTGCAGCACAAGGTCCTGGTTCTTCTCTTTTTTCTCCAAACCTTTGATACTAAAGACAAAGCGGCGTCCACGCTCTACCTCCGACCAAGAGAGTGGTACTTCTTGAGCATCCACACTTGCCTTCACCATATGTTTAACGTCTGCAAGTTTTTTATCACCGTTAAAACGCAGCTCTCCACTAAAATTTAGCGTATTGTCATCCTTAGAACTTGTACTAAAGCCGTTAACAATAATCTCGTAACTGATGTCGTCCATACTTTTGGTAAAGGTGTAGGTTTTATACTGTTTGGGCAGACCTTCTATCTTGTCGGCATGCAGTGTAAAGGTATAACGCTTGCCATGTTCAAAGTCACCACTCAAAACGATGGCACTGTTCTCTTTCTCGTTTCTATTAAAAATTGTTCTATAGGTGCTTGGTTCGGGGGAGATACTGACAAGTTCGTCCTGAGAAACACCCTCTTTAAGTACATATTTTTTAAGAAAGTCTATGTGGATGTAACTGTCAGGATTTTGAGAAGCATTGTCAGGCGTCTCTAAAATATGACTCCAGTCAAGTTGACTCTGATCTTGCGAAGAGGAGTCTGTACAGGCACTAAAACCTAAAGCCAGGAGAACTACAAAAAGGAGTCTGATCATAAAAAAACCTCGTGACGTTGTAAGTCTAAACGACAAACAACAAAAAATTACGAGATTATAACAGCAGCTTACTTATATTTCTGCTAAAAAGCACCCTTTTGAGAGAACTCTATGGCCACCCCTTCTCGCACACCGTCATCTATGACTATGGCCTCATCAAAACCTAATATTTTGTAAAGTTTTTGCACTATAACGATGCCCGCTAAGATGAGGCTTTCACGTCCCACCCCTACGATTTGGGCACGGTCATCTTCTGACAGCGCCATCAAGCCATCAAGTGCTTGTTGTGTACCACTCAGAGAGAGACAATAACCATTGATCTTCTCAACATCATAATTTGTATAGTTCATCCCCAACAGGTAGGCTGCCATAGTGGTGGGTGTACCTGCTGTAGCGACAAAGGCAGTGGGTTTTGAGACCCGCGCATAATAGTCAATAACATAGGAGCGAAGAGGCGCCATCTCTTTATGAAGATAGTCATGGATCTCGCTACCATCTTCACAGATCTGCGCTGTCGTCACGATGCCTATAGGAAAACTGCTACTTTCCATCTCACCATCTCTGTAAAAAATAATCTCAGTAGAACCCCCACCCACATCAATAAGTACAAAGTGCTCGCTGCCGATCTCTAAAGCTTTGAGTCTCGCTTCTACCGCTATGAGGGTATAGTAAGCTTCACGAGAGGCATCAATGATTTCAAACGCTACCCCACCCTCTTTTTTTAAACGCTCTAACACTTCATCAGCATTTTTTGCTTTTCGCATGGCTTGGGTGGTGACTGCTTTGACACGATGCTCAGAGAAATGGAGTTTTTTGTCAGCTTCTTTGAGGGCAGTTAAGATGCGTTGTACAGCATCTTCGGAGATAAGAGAGGTTCTATGAAGTCCATCTGCCGTCTTGACGATGGCTTCAT
>JALSUN010000272.1 GCA_027061425.1 Helicobacteraceae bacterium | reverse complement strand
CTTCACCACCCGTTTACACAGCCTAAATCATTAGATCATAACGGTGACCTTGAAGAGATCGAGTCTATCGCTTATGACATTGTTCTTAACGGTACAGAGCTTGGTGGTGGATCGATCCGTATCCACAAAGAAGAGATGCAGTCTGAGATCTTTAAACTTCTTGGGATCTCTGAAGAAGAGGCTCAAGAGAAGTTTGCCTTCTTGTTAGATGCATTGAAGTTCGGTGCGCCACCACATGGTGGTTTCGCTCTTGGTTTTGACCGCTTTATGATGCTTTTAACCAAGCGTGACAGTATCCGTGACGTCATCGCCTTCCCTAAGACGCAAAAAGCTTCTTGTATCTTGACTGATGCACCAAGTCCTGTAGACAACACACAGTTGCGTGACCTACATATTCGTCTTCGTGAAAAAGCAAGCAAATAAGTAGCACATCGCTACTACTTTTACAAGGGTTATTATGAAAAAACTTTTTTTGATTATTGGTGCACCAGGTTCAGGTAAGACTACTGATGCTGAGTTGATCGCTCAGAACAACAGTGCTATCACACACTACTCTGCTGGTGATATGTTCCGCGCAGAAGTTGCCAGTGGTTCAGAACAAGGAAAGATCATAGACTCTTATATCTCTAAAGGCAACATCGTTCCTATAGAGATCGCTATTAAAACTATAGTAAATGCTATAAAGCGTGCCCCAACACCCGTTGTCATTATAGATGGGTATCCCCGTTCAGACGAGCAGATGCAGGCACTTGAAAACTACTTGACACCTGAAAGTGGTGTGACACTTATCAATGTCATAGAAGTCGTTGTGAGTGAAGCAGTAGCAAGAGACCGTGTTCTAGGTCGTGCTCGCGGTGCGGATGATAACAGTGAAGTGTTTGATAACAGAATGAAGGTCTATACTGAACCTCTTCAACATATACAAGATTTCTATAACTCTAAAAACATACTTACCAAGATAAATGGCGAACGCAGCATTGAAGAGATCGTCACAGAGATGGATGCATTTATCACGTCTAAAATATAATCACCTCCAAACAACAGCTTAAATTTTAAGACTGTTGTAGATCTAAAATATCATGCCTCTTTAAAAAAGGTTTTTATGTACCTAGAACTTTCTATCATATTTATACTCACCATACTTCTTATAAAAATGATTATATATAATGCATCAGACCTTGGCCTGATCGATGTTCCAAATGCCCGCAGTGTACACCATGTACAAGTTCCTAGCGGTGCTGGCGTAGGGTTTGTACTCTCTGTTTTTTTAATAGAACCTTTTTTCAATTTTCAACTACTATCTCAACACTACCTTATGTTAATCGCTTTTTTAGCTGTTTTTATTGTTGGGATTTTAGATGACTATAAAAGCACTTCTCATTATACTAAGTTTGCTGTTTTAAGTCTGGCCTCTTTAGTGGTCTATTTTGATGGTATCAGTGTCACTACTCTTGGTGAACTCTTTGGTTTCACTGTTGACCTTGGGTGGTTTGCCCTCCCCTTTACTCTTTTTGCTATCGTTGGATTTACCAATGCACTTAATTTAATAGATGGTCTTGATGGTCTTGCTGGGTCTATTAGTCTTGTCATCCTTGGAACGCTCTTATATATTGCTTATATTAACGATGACCTGTTTATGATACTTTTAAGTAGTGGTTTTATCACCAGTTTATCAGCATTTTTGATATACAACTGGAATCCAGCCACTGTTTTCATGGGAGACAGTGGCTCTTTGGTCTTGGGATTTCTTATAGGTATACTTGTGATTAAAGCAGCGAACTATGTACAACCGGTAACCGTCCTCTTTCTTATTGCTCTACCCGTAATAGATACTATTATTGTTATGGTACGACGTAAACGTGACGGCGTTTCTATGTTTCATGCAGACAAAACACACCTACATCATATACTGCTTCACTTTTTTAACAACAATGTCAAAAAAACAGTAATTTTCCTTGTACTCTTACAAACAATGTATTCTCTAACAGGGCTTATGATTGTTAATCATGTCAACCAATCTCTAAGCTTAGTACTTTTTGCACTTAATGTCGTCGTATTCTACATCATCTTTACAGGTATGCTTCAAAGTGCTAATACTTCAGTCCATAAAAAATAAACTTACCCTAGAGAAGATGCACACCCTCTATTTTTACCTACAGATGCTATAATCTTTCCACCTTATTATATTGAGAAATTATGCGCTATTTATCACTACTTTTTCCTCTACTTCTTTCTGCTCAACAAGTCACACTTGTTGACAAGTCTACACACAAACCACTTGCCAATGCACAGTTTATACAAAACCATAAACTCACTCTAAGTGATGCAAACGGTACCCTTAACTTTGAACCCAGCCGTACCAAGACCATCCATGTAAAAGCTTATGGTTATCGTCCTTTTAGCTGGGATGTCAATGAGAGCATCCACACTTTAGAGATAGAGCCCATAAAAGTAAAAGGCCTCTACCTCTCGTTTTGGGGGGCTTCACCCAAAAGCAAGACTTTTAAAAATGCTATGAACCTTTTGGAGACTACTGAGGCGAATGCACTGGTCATCGATGTTAAAAGTGAACAGGGGATGATGTCCTACAAAACCAATGTCAAAGCGGCGAGTGCTATGGATGCACACTATAACCGTACCATTAAAGACATCAACAGCTATATGAAGAACCTCAAAGCGAAAAAAGTCTATACCATTGCAAGAATTGTCTGTTTTAAAGATGAGTTGAGCGCCAAAAACCATCCTGAGAGAGCCGTAAAACGCAGTGACGGTACCGTATGGCGTAATGCTGCTAAAATGGCATGGGTTGACCCTTTCAACCCTAAAGCACAAGACTATATCATCTCTATAGCGGTGGATGCTGCACAAAAAGGTTTTGATGAGATCAACTTTGATTATGTGCGTTTTCCAGCGAAAGCAAGTCTACAGTTCTCTCAAGACAACACTCAAGAGAACCGACTCAAGGCTATAGAACACTTTATAAAAAAAGCGTCTCTAAGATTACGACCTTATGGTGCTTTTTTATCAGTAGACACCTATGGATACGTCGCTTGGAACACTAAAAATGACACCAATATCGGGCATAAGACAGAAGTGCTTGCAAGACATGCAGACTATCTCGCACCGATGCTCTACCCTTCTGGCTTTAACAAAGGCATCTTAGGTATTGATGACCCGGCACAAGAGCCTTATCGTATTGTCAAAGCGACACTACTAAAAATGACACAGACAGTAGAGCCAGTGAGACTGCGTCCTTGGTTGCAGTACTTTAAAGACTACGCATTTTCACGTAAACACTATAATGACTTTGAGATCAAAGAGCAGATTAGAGCAAGTGATGATGTCAACTGTAGTGGTTGGTTACTCTGGAATCCATCAAGCCGCTATAATCGCGGTGGCCTGATTAAAAACTAGTGCTATAATAAGCGTATATATTGTACAAGGTAATCCTATGACTTTAGAAGAACGATACAAACGATTAAAACAACATCTTGCTGATGAGAACCCTCTTTTGCTTGATATCACTGAACAGTACATGGTCTTAGACAAGATTGCACATAAACGTGGTCTCTTAGCTGAAGATGAGAGTTATACCAGTCACATCTCATGGTGGCCACTCATCTCTGTTTTGGGAACATTTTCTGCCGGTAAATCTACTTTTATAAATGATTACATAAAAGAGAAAGTACAGACGAGTGGTAACCAAGCAGTTGATGACAAATTTACAGCACTCTGTTATGGTAAAGGCAGTGAGGTCACTACCCTGCCAGGAATGGCTTTAGATGCAGACCCACGTTTTCCATTTTATAATGTCAGTGAAGAGGTCAACAACGTCCAACAGGGTGAAGGTGACCGTGTCAACCAGTATCTTCAACTCAAAACAGTCAAATCAAATGCACTTAAAGGTAAGATCATCATCGACTCACCGGGATTTGATGCGGACAGTCAACGAGATACCATCTTAAAACTTACCCACCATATCGTGGACATGTCAGACTTAGTACTTATCTTTTTTGATGCTCGTCACCCTGAACCTGGTGCTATGCGTGACACTTTAGATCAATTAGTTAAAACAGCAATGAGCCACAGTGACGCAGACAAAGTACTCTATGTTCTCAACCAGATCGACACTACCGCGCAAGAGGACAACCTCGAAGATGTCATTGGAGCATGGCAAAGAGCGATGGCTCAAAAAGGTCTTATCTCTGGGAGTTTTTACACCATATATAATGAACAGTCTATGACACACATAGATGATGAAGCGGTCAAAGAGCGTCTTAAAAAGAAGAAAGATACGGACATGGCACGTATTATGCATCGCATCGATAAAGTAGGAACAGAACGTGCGTACCGCATCATTCGCTCGCTTGAAGACATCGCTAAAAAGCTTAAAAATGAGCAGTTTGTCACACTGAAACAGGAACTACAAATATGGACTCGTAATGTTGTCTGGGGTGACATGGCAGTTGGGACCCTTCTTCTGGGTGGTTTGGCAGCATTAGAGTTACAAACTAACCTACTCAGTGGTTCATCTACTATGTTGGCTATCGCTTTTGGCAGTGTTGCACTTTTAAGTCTCTATAGTCACTTTTCATTTAGAAAGTTTTTCTCTAACCGTGCAGCAAATAAATTTTCTCAAGAGAACCCCGATATGCAACGTGCCATCAAACGCAACACTAGATGGTGGAGATCTATATTTGGACCAACCTTAAAAGGTTGGGGAGAGAAAGAGGGTCAAGCACTTGACACTTTAGTAGAAAAAAGTAAAATTAGTATACAAAATCTCAATGACCAATTTATCAGTCCTTCTGGCAAAAGCAACTCAGACTAACACATTTTCCTCCTACAAAAAGTAAGATTTTCATTTACTTTTTGTATGCATGTGTCTATTTTCACAAAAAGTCATTACAACTTTTTATAACACGTTAAATTTAATTATTCATCTACATCCCTATTTTATGGGCTATACAGTCTATATTTAACAGAAAACTTAATTCACAGAAATAAATACTGTTGTTTAAGCTCAATATAACATTAACATTTTATAATTTCAACACAAAACAACACTGTTATTTGAAGTGATTGTAATTTAAAATAAAGAGAGATACTATGGCAAACGTAGATTTAGTACAACTAACAGAACAGACAAAAAAAATGACAGCGATGGTTGTTGAAGATGAAAAAGTAGCCAATGAACTTTTAAGCTCAACTTTTAAGAACTTCTTTTCAGACGTAAGCTCTGCATTTAATGGTAAAGAGGCTCTTGAGATGTACTCAAAAGTGGCACCAGATATCGTTTTTGTTGACATCATCATGCCAGAAATGGATGGTATTGAACTTGCACGTCGTATCCGTGAGATCAACCCTACACAGATCATTATTGTGATCTCTGCATCAAACGACATCCAAAAGATCTCTGAGTCTATTGAGATCGGTGTTAACAGTTTCATTCAGAAGCCTATCGACACGAAGAAGATCATTGAACTTCTTACTAATGTAACAGCACTTATCTCTAAGAAGAAGAAAATCGAAACTAAAACTTTCTCTATCTCTCTTCCATTAGACCTTTATGAGTTGGTTGATGACAATGCAAAATCAGAGAGTATCTCTAAAAATGCAGTGATCATTCGCGCACTTCGCGACTTCTACAACTAATCAAACACAGCCTCAAGAGGCTGTATCGCCCTTATCGTAAGGTAAGGTCATATGAAAACAGGTACCTCCCTCTCTATTTTCAACTTTAATACTTCCACCTAAATTGTTAACAATGATCTGATAACCCATATATAGACCTAACCCTGTGCCCTGTGTCTGATGCTTTGTAGTAAAGTAAGGTTCAAAGATCTGTTCTAAATAGTCATCATCGATCCCCCCGCCATTGTCTTGAACCAAGACATGAACGCTATCTTTTTCTATATAAGCCTTCACCTTTATCACGCCATCAGCGATCTTTTGTGACATTATCGCTTCTCTTGCATTGTTGACAAGATTGATCAGTGTCTGAACGAACTCATTTTTATGCCCAAATACTGTCGCATTTTCATCTACATCACAGGTTATGGCTATTTTGTTGTACTCCATGGACTTAGAGACTAAGGTCAGTACGGAGTCTACAGAAGACTGTATGGAGAAACGCTCACCTTTATCGTTATGCTGAAAATAGGTCCTAAAATCATCAATAGTACTTGACATGTATTGTAAAACAGTATTGGCACGATCATACTCTTTTTCAACCTTCTCTCGCTCCAATGTTCCCAACTGACTTGAGATGTAAAAATCTTGGATGATCAAGGCGATGATGTTGAGAGGTTGCCTCCATTGATGGGCAATGTTGGCTACCATCTCTCCCATTGAGGCCAAACGCGCCTGTTGATACATAATATGGTCTTTGTTCCTGTTAGCAGCAACTTCAAGTTCTACCTGTTTTGTAAGATCTTTGTTTAATGTATTAATATGCTGTTTTTGTTCTATCAACGTCTTTTCAAGTTGCTTTTGCTCTGAAATATCAGTAATAAAAGCAAAAGTACGTACACAACTATCAGGTAGATTAATCGTTGTAGCATTGACGATGGTATAAAACGCTTTACCCTCTTTTGTCACAAACGTCAATTCATAGGTTCTTTGAACACTACGATTAACCTCTTTTGACTGTTCTTGACAAAAAGCTTGTTGTTCGCCCACTAAAGAGAGAAGTTCAAAGGGCTTTTTTCCTAATAGCTCATCCTCTTGGTAGCCTAACATCTGTGAAAAGGCTTGATTAACACTAATAATATCTAGAGACTCGTCAAGCATCCAAAAGCCCTCTTTAGTAGAGTCTATGATGGCTTTATAAAGGTCCTGTTCAAAAAAACTGTTATTTTGAAGTTCTGCTTCTAGGTTATAAAGTGAAAAGTGCAAAGTTGTCTCAACACCAGTTTCAGAAATATGAATGATCTGTAACCACTCGCTGCTCTCTTCAAAAAGTGCTTTAATGTCATGGATCGATTGCACATCACCTGTATGAAGTTGTAAAACAGCCTTATAATCCATGATGTTTTCTGCATCACAAAATGCTTTTAATGTTGCGATATCTTTATAAACGTGCGTTATCTGTCTCATCTTTACCCTATAGTAAAATCTGTTACTACATTGTACACAAACCCTATCAATATAACAATATATTAAGGCATGATTCTATCTTTCGAAGAGAGCTATGCTCAAAGAGGAATTGATCTATGTTTTTTTCTCTTCTATAGGGCTGTATTTTTAGCTTTTATGAAAGTTTAAGCATTTTATCTATATACTTCCGCCATCAAGCAATTGATACCTACAACGGCCCCATCATCTAATGGTTAGGATTCATGGTTTTCATCCATGCCATAGGAGTTCAAATCTCCTTGGGGTCACCAACCACTCAAATATTCTTTCTCTTAATCATCAGTTACTTAACAAATTATTTAAAACTTCCCGTCACACCGACATAAATTCCACTATAACTCATGTTTGCCTTAAACGTCTCAACATCGCGCCCTCGTAGATCATAATAACTTTTTCTATAACCTACTTCCAACCCCAGCTTAGAGTTGTCATCAAGTTCAAAAAGCAGATCCATTTTAGCACGAGCATCATATAAATTTGAATCTCCAAAAACATAGACCTCATTTTCTACTTCAAACCCAAGTTGCAGCGTTGGTATTTCATATCGCGATGTTATAAAGAGCATAGGAATGGACTTCCCTCCTCTATCACCGATGTGAAGCGGTAAGATAAGCTCTGCATTATAAGCGTAGTCAAAAGACTTCAAGCCACCCCCTACCCCTATACTAGGATAAGCTTTCTCTTCAAAAAACTCATAGTAGAGATAAATATCATAAATGTTGTGTGAGAGTCCTGATGGCCAAGCTCTATTATTAAAGATATCAATAGCGATCTGGTACTCTGGTGGCAGATCACTGGTATCTGCTTCGAGGTGTAGTTTCGAGTCACCTTGCGCATTGATTTTAAGATATTGCAGACGTAGTTTAGGGAGGTACTCTATATTGCTTTTAAGATCAGCCCAGATATAGAACTGTCCACTCGTCTGCATATCTATTTCTGAGTATGAGCCAGTGAAACCTTCATCTGTATACTCTATGCGCCCTTTTGCACCTGTATAAAAAAGCCCTGTACCCATGTCGATGTCTAAGTCAACGGCACTTAAAGAAGAGGTAGTCACCAAGAGAGCAAGTAGTGTTTTTTTAATTATTGGGACTCCCTGTAAATATCCATATAACAACATACGCAAAAAATCATAAAAAAACATTATATCCATTCTGTTTTCAAATGTAAATGGATATAGCATCCTGTAAATGCATACTTCTATAGTGTTCACACTTTTTCCACACTTATTTTATAGATAATACAGACATATAAGACAAAGGAAAACATAATGATTTACTTAATTATCGCAATTTTAACCATGGGAGCTTTTTTCATCTTCCCTACATCCACAAGTTACCACAAACCTCTACTCTCTATTATTAGCGGTCTATTATGGCCTCTCATGGCTGTTTGGATTGTTATGGCAGTTGTAGTTCATGTTGTAAAGCCCGCAAAGGTTTCTTAGTCAGACTATACAAAAAAGATAACTATTTGAAAAAAGTACACCAAAAGAGGCACCTAGATAAATTAGAATGTACTAATAAGTGATTTGTATTTTGTTGAAAGTCCCTAAAATAGGGGTGGTACCGCCGGCCGGACTTGAACCGGCACGTCTCGCGACATCGGATTTTGAATCCGACGTGTCTACCATTCCACCACGGCGGCATGTTCGTAAGGCTGAAATTATAGTGCTATGTTTCTTAAAAACAAGTGAAAGTAATTGTTAAACTTCATAAACTATATATTTTACTATATAGTTGTAATTTTTTGTTACTCACACCAATCTTTTGCTTTATGCCCACCATCATACATGACTGCCAGATTCTTCGCAATTAAGAGTGCGCCTAAGTTTTTGCCATCTACATAGACATCCGCTACGATACGAAAGTATTTTCCGCGCTTCATGTTTTTCAACTCTATTTTTTTAGCAGCGCGAAGTGCTGCCACAGTTACCTGCTTGGCTTCTCTTGCTAGAGCTTTTTCTTGGGCACATTTTCCACGCATCTCAGGTGTATCAATACCGTTGACTCTAATACCTATACGGTACCCTATAAGTTTAGGATAGCCCGCTAAGTTCACTCTGAAGGTATCTCCATCGTAGATACTTGTCACTTCAGAGACAACAACATCGCCAAACTCTAGCTTGCTTAAAGATTCTGCTTGCAGAAGTGTTGTCATCATAAAAAGTGTTATAAAGACTTTTTGTAATAATTTAATGTTTTTTTGTATGATAGTACTGACCTTTTATGCTATGATTTCACAATTTTTAAAACAACAGGAATGCTCTTGAAACAACTCAAAAACAGTCACTATTTTTCATTCATATTATTTAGTATGCTTCTTATTTCAGGGTGTTCAATAAGCAAAGAGACTCAAGTGAAAAAAGAGGCCAAACAGGTTAAATTAACAGCCGCTGAGCTTTTTGAGCACCGCATTGTAACCAATGAATCCAAGATAAAAAAGTATGCCGTTTCTACACCCCCCTATGAGCGTATAGATTTTGATCAGCAGTTCCTTGTTTACCTTATGGCCCAGCGTGTGACTGATGCTCGGGCTAAAGATTCCAAAACACATTATTACATCTGGATCGAGCGCACTTCTGGTGCATGGCTTGACTTTACACAAGCATATTCACAAGAACTTGGACGCCTTGAGATACAGTCACATTTTGCTAACATCAGAAATGGACGTTTTTTTAAAAGTTATACACTTGAAATCCGACCCGATCAAATGAAACGTTTACAAGAGGGCTCCCTTAAAGTACAAGTGACAACAAAGCTTGGAGATCAAGCGACCATCACCTTGCCACGTACCTATGTTCAAGCATTTTTACAAATCATAAAGCTTCCTGAATTTACTGAAACTATTGTCCCTGTGAAGGCTCTTTAAGCAGCAGAGCAAAGGTAATAATTATTACAGGAACTAACATCAGTGAGAGCCCTACTTCTATATATGTATACATTGTACTCCTCCTTATTTTTATACTCTAAAAGAAAAAAGTGTAGAAATTGTGTGAAGTACACAGTGTTCACTACTTAGAATACGTATGCTTAGTAGGGAACATCAGGTAAAAATGCTATTATTACATTAATAGTTGAGACCTTATATAAGAGGTTTCGAGAGGTGATTAGCCAGACTAAAAGTAAGTATCTGTTTTAGAATATATTAAAGCAGATACTCACTTTAATAGAAAGACTGCTTAGTTACCTGACACACAATATAAAGGGTCTTATGAAAGTTCTAATAGCGATTAGTGGTGCCAGTGGTGCGAGTCTTGGACTTAAAGCCTTGCGCGCCCTGCCTCAAGACGTAGAGAAGCACCTCATAATCTCTGATCACGCACACATCGTCTTAGATAAAGAGGACAATGTCACCTTACATAAAGATGAAGCCATTTGGGCCTCTGTCGCTTCTGGTTCTTTTGGAATAGATGCGATGATGGTAATCCCTTGTAGTATGAACACCTTAGCCAAGATCAGTGTAGGCATCGCAGACAACTTAACGTCTCGAGCAGCAAGTGTCATGATCAAAGAGCAAAAAAAGCTACTGCTTGCACCTAGAGAGATGCCCTTTTCTGCCATCGCCTTAGAGAACATGCATAAACTCTCTACACTTGGCATTATCATTGCGCCACCTGTCATGGCCTACTACTCAGAACAAGGCTCTTTAGAAGAGATGGAAAACTTTATGATTGGTAAGTGGTTTGACCTTATTGGCATAGAGAACAATTTATATAAACGCTGGAGTGACCATGAGTAAACCTCGCATCGCCCTCTACCCTGGAACCTTTGATCCTATAACCAATGGTCATGTTGACATCATTAAACGCGCCAGTAACCTTTTTGATGAAGTGATCGTCGCTGTTGCTGACTCCAAAGAGAAGAAGCCTATGTTTAACCTTGAAGAGCGTATAGAGTTGGTTAACAAAGCCATTAGTGACTTTGATAGTGTTCGCGTTGTTGGTTTCGACATTCTCACCGTTGATCTTGCAGCATCTCTTGACGCTAAAATCCTCATCCGTGGACTTCGCGCAGTCAGTGATTTTGAGTACGAACTGCAACTAGGCTACCTGAACCACTCACTCGATGATGAGATAGAGACTGTTTACCTGATGCCAAGTCTCAAACATGCATTCATAAGCTCCTCCATAGTGCGTAATCTTCTCAAGTTCAACGGTAAGACAGACCACCTGCTTCCCCAAGCTGTTCAAAATGCCATAGGAAAAAGGGACTAGATGTATGTTGCTATAGAAGGTATAGACACCGCAGGAAAGAGTACGCAAATTGCAAGACTTGCGCAACACTTCAGTGACGCTATTATTACAAAAGAGCCTGGCGCTACAGCTATTGGTGCCAAGATCCGAGAGATCGTTTTAAGCGGTGAAGTTCAGAGTGCAAAAGCAGAGTTTCTTCTGTTTTTGGCTGATCGTGCAGAACATATGCAAGAGGTCGTAGCCCCCAACCTCGACAAACTAATCATTTCAGACCGTAGTGTTGTCTCCGGCGTGGCTTACGCTTTAGTACAAGAGAACATCTCTGAGACTGCCATCTTACATCTCAACCGTTTTGCTACTGATGGCAACTATCCTGAGATACTTTTTTTACTACAGCTTTCACAAGAAGAGCTTACTTTTAGACTCTCTCAAAAAGAGTTAGATGGCATAGAGTTACGTGGTGTTGCTTACCTACTGAACATTCAAGAAGCCCTTGTAAAAGCAGCTACACTTTTAGAGATTAAGCTGGTTATCATTGATGCAGCAGAGTCTATAGAAAAAATTACAGAAACAATTATTGATACAATCAAGGAGAACAGATGATCCAATCCCTTCGCGGCATGAACGACATGTTCAGCCCAGATGCTGAACGTTACGAATACTTTATAGAGACAGCGACTACCATAGCCAAACGTTATGGTTTTAACTTTTTTGAAGCCCCTATACTTGAGGAGACAGCACTTTTCAAACGCTCTGTTGGAGAGTCTAGTGACATTGTAGGTAAAGAGATGTACCAGTTTACAGACAAGGGTAACAATGATGTCTGCCTACGTCCTGAAGGTACTGCAGGTGTTGTTCGCGCTTTTATACAGAAGAAAATGGACAAACAAGGTGGTATCCAACGCTTTTTCTACCATGGACCAATGTTTCGTTACGAACGTCCTCAAAAGGGTCGCCTACGTCAGTTCCATCAGTTTGGTATAGAGAGTTTTGGAGTAGCAAGTGTTCTTGAAGATGCAACACTTATTATGATGTTGGTTGATATTTTAGATGCACTTGGAATCGGGTATAAACTAGAGATCAACTCTTTAGGTGACCAAAACTGTATGCCTGCGTATCGTAACCAACTTGTCAGCTTTTTAGAAGCACATGAAGCAGAGATTTGTGAGGATTGTAAACGCCGTAAAGCGACCAATCCTATCCGTGTTCTCGACTGTAAAAACAGCAGTTGTCAAGCACTCTATGCAGAAGCTCCAAAACTCATACAAAACCTTTGTGAAGGTTGTGAAAGTGACTTTACACAGTTACAGTCTCTTCTTAAAGAAAATCAGATCGACTATGAAGTCAACACCCACCTTGTACGGGGTCTAGACTACTACTCTAAAACAGCATTTGAGTTTGTCAGTGATGAGATCGGTGCACAGTCTGCTATCGCTGGTGGTGGACGTTATGACAGACTCATAGAGTTCTTAGATGGTAAAGCAACCCCTGCAGTCGGATTTGCGATGGGCATCGAACGACTTTTAGAGCTTATAAAGATGCCTGAAGCTCAGCGCGAGGGGTACTACATCGGAACGATGGATGGTGAAGGACTGCCACTTATCATGAAAGCCGCACAAGCCAAACGTAAAAGTGACAAGGTCACCGTGGAATTTAAAAGCAAAAACTTCAAGAACCACCTTAAAGGTGCAGACAAGGTCAATGCCCGTTACTGCGCTATTATCGGTGAAAATGAACGTAATGACGGCACGATATGGGTCAAAGACCTTGAGCTTAAAGAAGAGAAGACCATCGACCTTACTGCATTTTAAAAGGAGATATCATGATACATTCTATCTGGCTGTTTTTAGGGAATTTTGCAGAGTTAATTTTCTCTGTGCTTTTTTTGCTTATTGTGGCACTCTTTATCTATGATCGTTATGTTCAGAGACAACACTCTCTACTCATCAACTATCCTGTCATCGGACGTTTTCGTTACTTTTTTGAACTTTTGCGTGAGCCTATGCGTCAGTACTTTGGTGATGAAACTTTTTATGAGTCTCGTGACAAGGTAGACTGGGTCTATACTGCCGCCAAAAACAAACCCAACTTTATGTCTTTTTCTGTTTCACAACCTTTTTCGGGTTCACGCTATATTTTAAAACATTCAGAACATGTTTTAAACAATGAAGAACTTTCAGAAGATATCTCTGTAACTTTTGGGGCTAAAAGAGCGAAACCTTTTGTGGCTAAATCACCTATCTTTCGTTCAGCTATGAGTGATGGCGCCCTGAGTCCTGAGGCAGTACGCGCATTTACACTTGCATCTCACAGTGCAGGTTTTGCACTCAACACAGGTGAAGGTGGCTTAACATCCAACTACTTTTACACCCATAAACCCGACTGTGACAACGCAGGATATCTTGAAATCGTTGATCCTACTGCGTTTTCAAAAGTGGCCTTCAAAGTCGTCTCATTTTTCTACAACAATGCTATGGCAGCAAATATCTATCGTAAACTTCTTTTAAATAAAAAGACGGAAAACACTTACATCTATGATCCTGGTTCTCATGCACTTTTTCGTGTTAATTGGGATGCTCCTATAGAGAACTTTCCTATGGAAGTACCTTCAGACATGCCAGACCTCACACTACAAATAGGCTCTGGTCTCTATGGTGTACGAGACAAAGAGGGTAAGTTTGACCCTGAGCGTTATGAGAAAGTGATGCGTTTTTGTCAAATGACAGAGATTAAGATCGCCCAAGGTGCCAAGCAGACAGGTGGTAAGATCATAGGTAAAAAAGTTACTGCAGATATCGCCTACTATCGTGGCGTAGAAGAGGGAAAAGACCTTATCTCTCCCAACCGTTTTCCTTTTGCTAACACTATAGATGAGCTCATGGACTTCATCGGTGAGCTCCAAGAGATCTCTCAAAAACCAGTGGGCGCAAAAATCGTGGTTTCAGACATGAACCATCTTGACAATATTGCAAAGACCTTACACCGACGTAAAGCAGAAAAGAGACCCCTTCCCGACTTCCTGACGGTAGATGGTGGCGACGGTGGAAGTGCTACCGCACCTTTAGAGTTGATGGAGTCTGTGGGTATGATTACTACAAATGCCCTTTATATGTTAGACTTTGTACTCAAAAAATATGATCTTCGTGATGATATGAAGATCATTGCAAGTTCTAAGATATTAACTCCAGATGATGTCGCAACCATGCTCTCTCTTGGTGCAGACGCTGTAGGGATCGCCCGTGGATTTATGATGAGTGCGGGTTGTATCCGCGCTCGTGTCTGTTCGGGTACAAGTGGTCATGTCTGCCCTGTTGGTATCGCCACCCAAGATAAGAAGAAACGTGCCTCTTTTCTAGTGGTGAAACAAGGTCAGGAAATTGCGCATTACCACAACAACCTCATAAAAGGTGTCAAAACCATTTTAGCAATTATGGGCAAAGCGAGTATCAACGAGCTTGATAACACCAACCTTACCTACATCAACAAACAAGGCTTTATCTATTTTGATATAGACACTTATTTTAAAGAGAAGTTAAAATACTAAGATGATTGACTATGGCATAGAGATTTGGGGAGATGATGACTTTATCGTTAAAGAGGGTCTGGTCTGCATTAACGCAAAGACACAACCCTCTCTATTAGAGATCACTCAAGAGGTTAGAAACAGTGGCCTTCGTGGTCCAATTATCTTACGTTTTCCCCACCTCATTAACAAGCAGATAGAAAACCTCTATAACAACTTCACCCGAGCTATTGATGAAAACGGATACAGAGGTAGTTTCAATGCAGTCTTTCCCCTCAAGGTCAACCAGTATCCACAAGCTGTTAACACCATCATACAGTATGGTGCTCCCTATAACTATGGCCTAGAAGCAGGTTCAAAAGCGGAACTTATTTTAGCTATGGCCCAGACACCTATAGGCGCACCTATTACCGTTAATGGGTTTAAAGATACGGAGATGACCACCCTCTGCTTTATGGCCGCGCATATGGGTCACAATATCACTGTGACCTTAGAAGGCATCGGTGAATTAGAGTCCATTATAGAAGTAGCCAACAGCAGTAATCTTACGGTACCTCACATCGGTATACGTATACGCCTACACAGTACAGGTTCAGGTGCTTGGGCTAAAAGTGGTGGTATGGATGCTAAGTTTGGTCTTACCGCGACTGAGCTTATCGCTGCCATGCACCTCTTAAAAGAGCATCAACTCATCCAGAACTTCTCTATGATCCATTTTCATATAGGCTCACAGATGGAAGACATTGCACCTCTTAAAAAGGCGTTAAGAGAGGCAGGTAACATCTATGCAGAGCTTAAACACATGGGTGCAGATGGCTTAAAGGCCATCAACATAGGG
This sequence comes from Helicobacteraceae bacterium, assembly GCA_027061425.1. Taxonomy (GTDB): domain Bacteria; phylum Campylobacterota; class Campylobacteria; order Campylobacterales; family Sulfurimonadaceae; genus Sulfonitrofixus. Next base: position 1,548 of record JALSUN010000272.1, on the reverse strand, counting down.
GGTGGTCTTGCTGTAGAATATGCTCAGAACAAACAACAGAGTCTCAAGAACTACTCCCTTGCTGAGTTCACTAACGATGTGATCTATGTTTTGAGAGAAATTATGAATGCTAAAGGGGTAGACCATCCCAACATTTTTACAGAGTCAGGACGTTTCATCGTCGCCTCTCACGCTGTTTTAATCACCCCTGTCTTGGAACTTTTTTCACAAGACCACCAAGAGAAATCACTAAATTTCAGTCAGCATAATCCTCCGCTCATAGAAGAGTTACGAGAACTCAACACCCTCTTGAACAGAGACAACTGTATAGAGTATATGCATGATGCCTTAGATCACTTAGAGTCACTTTTTACACTTTTTGATCTGGGCTATGTTACCTTGCAAGACCGCTCAAACGCAGAAATATTGGTACATCAAATCATCAAAAAGTCTCTTCATATCATGAGAGGTTCTCCTACAATGGAACTGACCCGCTTACAGGAGCGTCTGCAAGAACGTTACCTCATAAACAGCTCTATATTTCAGAGTATGCCTGACTACTGGGGTCTGCAACAGCACTTTCCCGTCATGCCGCTTAACAAACTCAATGAGCCTGCTATTCGCGCTGCTTCTTTATGGGACATCACCTGCGACAGTGATGGAGAGATAAAGTTTAATCCTAACGCCCCACTCTACTTACATGATGTTGACTTAGATGAAGAAGAGTACTTCCTTGCCTTTTTCAACATAGGTGCCTACCAAGAGACCTTAGGGATGAACCATAACCTTTTTACACATCCTAATGAGTGTAGTATAGAGTTAACTAAAGATGGCTTTGTACTTCGAGACATTATAGAGTCTCAAAACATCCTTGATATTTTAGATGACATCGGTTACGACAAAAGACAAATATTAATCCAACTTAAAAATAATTTGGCAAGTAGTCTGTTTAGTACAGAAGAAGAAAAAAGTGATACACTTCAAAAACTAGAACTATATCTTTACCAAAATGGGTATTTAAGAACAACAAATTAATATCTCTTTATACAAATAGCAAACAATGCTTCTACTTGTTTAAAGGGTTCCATAAATAAAAGGTATGATACACCTTGTATTTACCACTGAGGTATAGAAAAATTATTTAAAGGCAACACTTGGGTGTTTTTTCTGAAATAAAAGAAGATTTTGTCAACGTCTATCAAAATGATCCCGCTATTCATCGTAAATGTGAATTTCTTTTTAATTACCCAGGGGTTTGGGCCGTGGCTTGGTACCGTATAGCGCACCGTCTGCATAATGCAAACTTCAAGGGTACTGCACGTATGATCATGGGTATTAACCAGATCTTTACCAACATAGACATCCACCCTGCTGCACGTATTGGGCGTCGTGTCTTTATAGACCATGGCTTTGGTGTGGTGATTGGTGAGACCTCTATCATCGAAGAAGATGTCATCATCTACCAAGGTGTGACACTTGGTGGTGTCAGTCTTACTGAAGGTAAAAGACACCCTACTGTCAGACGTGGTGCAGTTATAGGCGCGGGGGCAAAAGTCTTAGGAAACATCG
>JALSUN010000271.1 GCA_027061425.1 Helicobacteraceae bacterium | reverse complement strand
AGTTCCATTAGCGAGGATGCATATGAAGGCGAAAAAGTTACAAATTACATATAGCCTTATGTGCAAGTGGTTCAAATAGTGAGGGTGTATGAGAGAAAGCTACAATCATCAAGAAAGTTCCAACAGAAAAAAAATACTAAGAACACAAGAATGACGACTTTTGAAGTTTAAGGACACTGATAACCAAACAAATACGTTTGGTAGAAAAAGAGTTTAGTTATTCCGACACATTTGGATCAAAAATACTAAAGTCCACTTCTGTCTCTTCAACAGTATTATCCAACTGCTGAAAGTTCCCAAGTGTATCGCCTGTGCCAACAACACTTTTTAGGTTAAAAAGGTCTGCCTTTTCTACCAAAAACTCCTTGACTAAAGTAAAACCACCCTTTTCCATAAGTGCATTGGCCGTCTTCTGCTCTAAGTACAAAAACATTAAACAAGTTGTTGCAGAGGCAAATTGTGGGATGAAGGCTTGTTCTACTTTAATGATGTCATTGCTATAGTTTTCTAGTCTGTCAACACCTGTGGCTGCTGTAAGGAGTGGCAGGTCACACCATCTGGCTATGAGGGCACTGAGTTCGTTAGCACCCATAGGTGATGTGTACTGTGCATCATCTAGTGTATTGGCCAACATAAAGCGAGAGATAGCGTTCATAACGTAAGGTAGGATGTTTTCTTCTACTACTTTAGGGTTGGCATCGGCAAGGGTAAGCATAGTGATCTCAATGTTGAGTGCTTCGTTGATCTGGTAATTTAAAAGAGATGCCAGACCCTCTATACGATCATTTATAGGAACATTTGTGATGACAGCAGCCATGCGTAAAAAGGCATCAGCTTCTATGATATTCATGCCCGGATACATACTCTGATCAAAATGTAGACGGTGATAAATGCTAAAGTAGCGGGTATCGTCTTCTTGTGTTGTTATAAGCATTGCTTCCAGTGTCACACCGGGTGAGTCTGTGGGTAAGATGAGTGCAAAATAGTGCTCTTTTTGGATGATCTCTAACGTTGGGTAGGCCTCTTGCAAGATTTTAAAAGCAAGAAGTACGTCTGGGTTAAAAACTGTTGGACGTGCCAAGATGAGTTTTTTTAAAAAGCTACCTTCGTCAGGGATCATAAAAAGACCGTTAATTGTGTTTGTGTTGTTATCAATTTGCATCATTTATCCTTAAGTTCGGGATTATAACAAAGCTTTGGTTTACCCCGTTATTTAGTATTTTATAAAAAAGATGATATTCTACTGCCATAAAAATTTAAAAGGATTAAAATGAAAAAATTAGCAGTAACATTATTGACAACAGCCGCGATTACAAGTGCTCTTATAGCAGCAGAGGGCATGAGCTTTTATGGTGGTGGCGGATTAGCAGTTGAGGGAGTTCCTGCGGACGATTCACTTTCTATGGGTACGGCAGTTGTGCTACGTGGTGGTATAAATCTGCCAATGGTTCTTGAAGGGTTTGGTGCAGAAGTTGAACTCACAAAATCTGTGATCAATCCAGAATACAAGTGGACAGATTATAGTTCTACAGGGCCAAATGCTCCTTATACAATAACAAGAGATATCAGTGTTTTGACCTTGGCTACATATGCTGTTTATACCATAAACATTGGAGAGAAGTTCTATGTTAAGCCACGTTTTGGAATTATCTTACCAAATTTAGGTGACAGTAACAGAGATGTTTATGGTGATGGAAATAAAGATGGCTGGGTTAACTCAAGAGATATCACCTTCTCATCTGGAATTGGTGGTGGTTTTAGAGTTATGGAAAATTTGAATATTTATGTTGATTACACTGTTCTTGGCGAAATGGTGACAAACTATGGAGCAGGTGTAGAATACCATTTCTAAAAAAAGTTTCTTTTGTATGTAGACAGAACTGACAAAAACTTTGTATCTCTTTTCTAATCTGCTAAAAAGTCCTTTTCCCAAAAGAACTCTATCCAGTCATTGGCTTCATGTAGTGTAAAGTCTGGTTGGACTAGGGCTGTTTTTTTGTAGTATATGGAGGCAATTTTAAAGGTGACTTCTGGAAAACAGTTCTGTAGATGTTCTAAAACCTCTTTGATGGTTTGACCACTGTCTACAATATCATCCAAAAGTAAGACCTTTTTAGCATGTTGAAGTTCAGGGACATTAAAGATCTCACAACTTTTACCGCGTTGGTCTCCTTCATAGAGGATGGAGTTAATACTCATAAGTTGACGGTTGTCGGTCGCTGAAGCATAAGCATGTCCAAGTGTTAGACCCCCTCGAGCTATGGCGATGAGCGTGTCGGGTTGGTAGGATGATGTGAGTTTAACTAGAGATTTGACATCACCTATAAACTTTTCATAACTGTAATAGACCATTGTTTTAGTGTTCCTTTTGGAATAAGGCGCGAACCTTTAAAGAAGAGAGTTCTGAGGTGTTCTCAAAGATACTAAACTCTAACTCTCTACATGATTTCATAGTAAAAAGACGCAACTCATTAAATGTCAGGGGCCAGGGAGGTCCCTCAAAACGTTCATGGTCCAGTTTTGCATTACAAACTGTTAATATTTTTGCCTCGGGTTTCATCAGTGAGGCGATGGCAGTTATGGTTCTGTCTCTGAGTGCAAGAGGAAGCGACTGTATGGTGTAGGCTTCAAAAACAAAGTCGAAGGTGTTTAGCAGTTCTGAAGGCAGATCAAACAGGTCGGCTACTCTAAAATCTATCTCGGCGCCTTCAAAACGCTCTTTGGCCCAAGAGGTGGCTTCTTCAGAAATATCAATGGCCGTGACTTCATAACCCGCAAGATACAGGGCAAAGGCATCATCCCCTAATCCTGAACCAACAACAATGGCTTTTTTAGGGTGTTGTGTTATGTTGTCAAGGTACTCTTGTAAATAGGGATTGACTTCTCCTTTTGCCCAAGCGACGGTCTCTATGTCTTTGTTGGCCTCTTTATAGTGGTCATTAAACCAAGAAGTAGCCTCTTTTTGTGCATTTTCATAATTATAAGGGGTCTGTTTTTGAGTTTTCATAGGGGTATTATGGCATTTTTATACGAATAAAGGGTAATACGACCAAGACAATAAATAATTCAGTTATATTTCAGTATTATTAGTGAACTTACCGATTTATACATTGGTTGAGTTTAGAAAAGGCGTAACTATCGCCTCATGGGAGACTCCTATTTTTAAAATGCCAGATGAGATCTATAATCTCGAAAAAAAAGACATACAAGACAATTTACTCTATTATACTTATGGGATTAAACATCTGCTCTCTCTACAAAAGAAGGGTATGGCAGAAGATGAACCACAGTACATCAGCTCTTACCGCTCTTTTGAAGGTGAAGCTTTTGAAAACTTCATCTATGAGAGACTTTTACGTTGGTCTATCACTCAAGATGATATTGCTATGTTTATCTCTAAAGGTCCTAATGCTCCAAAAACAGACTCCCTCTCTAACACTCTCTCTGTTAACGCAAAAGGTCAGATCGTTTATCGTACCAACCGCAATGAGATCGGTGAATTTGATGCACTTTTTATCACTAAAGACAAAACCCTTTACATGGTAGAGATGACACTAACCAAGTCAGTAACCAACCTCAAGCGCCGTTTACGCAAGAAAAAAGCATTGTTAGAGACTATATTTCCTCAATATAAAGTCAAAGCGCTGCTCATCTTGAATGAGGGTGTCACGGGAACCAAGCAACTGCAAGACTTCTGTACCGTCTGGATTACCAAGCCCTTTTTTGCGCATGACATCTTAAGTTGGCTCAGTGATAAAAACCGTGAGAAACGAAAACCTTATCAGAGGATAAAAGACAAACGTGTTGTGGGTACAAAAAGCTTGCAGATCCGTCCATTTAAGTACTACAACACCCTTACATGGTTGATGAAACGTTCTCGTAGTGGTCGTAATGACACTTTAGATATGAAGTTTTTAAATAAACCTGATGTTGTGCGTAAAATAGACCTCATTACAAAGTTTTATATAGGGTATATGGATGCAGAAGATTTCAAAAAAATAGCCCCTGAAGTGACACGTGAGATTCCAAAAAAAGTGGTAGTTGCCATAGAAAAAGAGCACACCGGTGAGCTAGGGCTTATCTACTTTTTACAACATGGCCGTCGTAACATCGACATGGTACACATTTTAGACCAAGGTGGTGTCAAAGTCGAGAAAAAAGACCCTTACGGCATCACTGTAAATGAGGTTCATCATATACTACGTGCTATTAAACAAGAAGATCGCTTAACACCTAAGGAGATAGGGACAGTTAAAAAGCTTCTTAAAGAGGACTATAATAAAAAAGGTAAAGAGCAGTAAGCCTTGTGAAACAATTTAGTATAGCTCTTTTTATATGGGCACTGTTATTTGCCAGCACATCCCTTGTGTTTGCAGAGACCTTAACCCTTTCTGACACTAACACTTCAAAATCAAAAACAGCTCTTTATTTCCCCACCAATGGATGGTATAAGGGAAAGAACATCTTTTTCGATGTGGATGAAAAAGGGTTTAGAGTCGTTTTTGACAAGCCTCAGGCACGGTATTTTGATTATACCCATGATTTTACTTTGCGCCATCGTACAGATCTAGGATATGGAAAGTCGTGGTTGCTTTTAAGAGCGCAAAGCGACCTTCTTATACAGTCTGCGACTTTTTACACGATTGAAGCGGGTAAAAAGAGTCAGTGGTTACAAAACCTCGACTATAGGGGTTCTCATGGAACTTCTCTTGCTGAGAGAGTGGTTAAAAAGATCCTGCCTGTTGGAGAGAACTATCTTATAGCAATGCAGATAGAACATGGTCTTGTGTTGACCTGGGTAAACAAAAACTATAGAATGATCATGCAAAGAGAGTATGTTTTTTCCTATTTTGAGGGGCGTTTTAGAGATATGACGCTTTTGGATGACGGTACACTGCTTGT
>JALSUN010000270.1 GCA_027061425.1 Helicobacteraceae bacterium | reverse complement strand
ATAGGGTAATCCTTGGAAACATTAAGGTTGACCCCCTTAAAAAAGTCTGTGATTTCAAGTGACTGTGTCTGCGAGACGCCTTCATCTGTCAGCCAGTGCAGGTTGTTCCCTTTACGCTCGATGGTCACAGCGATAAGATCTTTAAAATCTTTGATCTGCTCGTGGATCAGTGAAGCATCATTCCAGACTTGATACGCAATATACTCGTCCATAAACAGTGACGCTACACTCGGATCCATCTTCTGCTCATCCATAAGCAATGTGTTTTTAATCCATGAAAAATAGTGTTTGCTCACTTGAAGGTCTTGCGTACCTTCTAGAGTTTGTTTTAAGACACTGATACTGTCTATTAAAAAACCTATGTAGCTGACCACTTCATGTGAAGGTGTTCTGTGGGTGATCTTGTTAATGGAGTTTTGCATTTTAAAGGCGTACTCTCGGTAGACATTGTTGTAAAAGGCCTTATGATAAAGTGCTTTCAAGTTCTCTTCAGCCTTTTGACTCTGATCAAACTTCAAAAAAGGCAACAAGACATTTTTGTTGAGTTCTTCTATCTTTAAGATGTCCAGTCGCAGTCTGTCCAGCGCAATAATTCTTGCGGTCAGATCCATCTTTTCATAATCTTGAGTATGCTTTTCTATATATTTGACATCTGAGATGACCTTGATGTTTTGTATGTAAGAGTAAACATAAATACCAAAAACAGAAGCGAAGAGAAATGCCCAGGCACCCAAGGCAATCTTATAGTTTCTCTGCTGCCAGGCAAAGTACTCTTTTATAGGGGTATAGACATTTCTGTCTCCTGGTAAAATAACCTTGAAAAAATCTCTTATAAAGTAGGCCCTGTTATGAACGTCTGCCTGGGTTTGAGGCAGATCATATGCCGATAAAAATGCTGAACTGCTGCTACCATCACTTAAAGCACTAGAGAAGTAAATACCTCTTAACACAGGGATCTTTTGATAGGGGTTGTCACCAAAAACGATCTGTGTAAAGTCTTTTAACGCCGGGGTTATCTGCTCAAACTCTTTAGAAAAGAGCAAGATCTCTTTGGTCTTTTTGGAGTGCTGTTCAACAGAAAGAAGCTGAAGTGTACTGATCTTCTGCTTGACGAACGCCAACCCTTCATCGATCACTTCATCCCAGTTTTCGTTCAAAGACTCATTGAGATACCCCATGGCCTGTGTCTGAAGTGTCTCAGGAAGGGTCTCACAAAACTCGCTGAACCCATAAATGTGGTCCATCTTTGTGATCATAATATAGACAGGGAACTTAGCCCCTATCGTGACCATCAACTGATCAATCCTTTTGCGGATACTCAGTGCATCCGACTGGATAATGTCTTTGTCATTTTCCAAGAGTCGCTCCACCGACACCGTGACTACAACACCGTTAAGAGGCTCTTTTTTTCTATATTTTGACAAAAGTGATAAAAAACGTTCCCACTCTGCGTTATCTTTTCGCTCTTCAAGAGGGATCGAATATCTACCGGCAGTGTCCAGTACAACAGCATCTTCAAAAAACCACCAATCACAGTTTTTTGTTCCAGCGTACTGTGCAGATGCTTCTACATCAGTAACGGCTGAAGAGAGACGGGAGTTCTTGATCATCGAGGTCTTACCAGCACCACTCTCACCTAAGACCAAGATCCAGGGAAGTGCATAAACAGGGTTTTTACCCTTGTTCAACTTCGAAGCATAAAGCGTCTTGATGGACTTTTCCCATTGACGTTCCAGATTATCAATAAGGATGCTGCTATCTTCCCGGGTTGCAAAAACAGCATCTCCCTCCTGTGCGATCACTCTTTTAACAAACTTGCGTTCATTACTGCGAAGTAGATACCTTCTCAAAAAGATGAAAAGAAGAATAATGCCGATGGTACCTGCCAAAATAGAGCCGCCGACCCAAAAGGGCCAGCCTTTGGTCATCGTCTCATACCAGATCCCAAAAAGCAGTGCCCCACTCAAAAGAAGAACAACAAAAGCAATAACGATTTTTTGCAACATCTTTACAACACCTCTTTTTTAAAATATCTCATGTTTGTCAAGCAGACCGTTCAAATACGTTTGCGACGCTAAAAACAGCATAAAAGCCACTGTTAATGAGACAGCAACAACAATCCACACGCCTTGATAAGAGGTCTTAAAACGTTTCTTGGAGGGCAGCTGATTTTGAGCGTAGGCCTTTTTAAAAGCAAACTGCGGAAAGCTCTCTATAAAGGTGTCTTGAAGCAGCTCTTTCTGTACATTAAACATGACCTCAAGTCTCTCTTCATCTTCTGGCCTGTAGTACTTACCTTTAAAACCTAAAAAGATGCAGTAAAGGTATAAAAAACGCAGTTCAAAAGCATCTTCTGCTAAAGACTCCAGGTTCTCGTAAAATACATTACCGGCATTGGACGTGTTAAAAAGCTTTTTCTGCAGCAGTTGTTTGCGCCACTGCCGCTTCTCTTTGTTTTGTGAACTCAAGACCATCTCATCTATCCATGCTATGATCGGGAAAAGTGCGGCTAGGAACGCTTCTTCACTAAGTATAGTGTTTTCCTGAGCATCAACAATGAGTCTCTCATAATCTTCTATCAGTTTCTCTATACTGTAGCGTTCATCTTGAGCATTTTCCATAAACTCCAAAGTATAGACTATGAGTTGTGTAAAACAGTCTATGATCTGTATCTGCTTGTTATCCATGGTCTGTTAATTCTTTAAAACGATCAGTTCTATAACAACATCATCACGCGCTTCATCAAACTCGATGGTCATGTTTTGCATCTGCTGTATGTGCGCCCACTGCTTATCATCTGTCAACAACTCATAGGTAACACTCTCCCCTCTTTCCGGAAGACCTTGGATCGGCATATCGTAAGGCTCAAAACGTAGACCAGGGAGAGAACGTTCTACAATAGTGTCTATCTCTGAGGCGGTAGCGATCTTCGCATACTCTGTAAAGTTCGTCTTCATGTTCTCTTGGTCTGTAGGGGTCTTTAACAGTAAGAAGTAACGGTATTTTGACTGAAAGATCGAAACAGGACAGTCTAATGTAAAACTTGTCTCATTTTTCATAAATGGAAGCACATACTCAGGGCCTATAATAATGACATCAAGTAACTCGTTAATCAGCAGTTTGATCTCGCTAAAACAGTCATAAAGGTTCAAATGATCATAATCTCTGATCAAAAGCTTACCATTCTCCAGCTTCCCAAAGACATTGACCCTCTCTGAAAATGTACTCAAGACCGCCACCAGTTCTAAAAACAGTTCATAAAACTTCCAGGGATGCATGTTGGGAGTTTTGATCATATGGTTAAGTTTGGGAGCAAAAGGACTTAGCGCCTGAAGCGCCATGACATACTTTAAATAGTTTGCCTCTTCTAAGACAATTGTTGATGGCAGTTTGTACTCATGCAACTGTAACAGATGGGCACTAAGACCTTTTTGAATAGATTTTAAGATCTCAAAAAAGTTGGCATCTGCTCTAATGTCTAAAAGTGGTGCAGTATAGAGCGTACTCAAAACGATCTGTTCACTCTGCTTCTCTATTTTGCCCAAAGGCATGATCTGATAAGCGTTAAGATTTTTGATTTCATCGTCGAAAAAGATCTTAAGACAGTAGTCCATAAACTGTATCTCTGCAGATTCATCTTCATGATACAAGTTGTTGACTAATTGTGCTTCACTGCCACTGATGTAACGTGTAGTAATCTCTTCAAGGTTGTCAAAAGAGTCCACCTCGGTAACATTGGGCACTCTTTTGTCAAAAGACTTCAGACCCACATAAAGCTGTATGTCATCTTCTGCTTCATTAAACATCGTCTCAAAAGAGCGGCTTGAGATCCGTGCATTTTGAGGCAGACTGACCACCGTACCGTCTTGAAAGACCATCTCAAGTGCTTCGACTGCGACATTACCGTTCAAGAGCTCCTTCTTGTCCACCTTAAACTCAGAGACTCCCCAAAAATAGGGATGAATATGCTCTCTCAACTTCGCATTTTCCTCTTGTTGCTGTGCATGAAGATACTGAAAATGGTGCGGTTTTAAAAAAAGGCCTTGATGCCAATATATCGATTTATACGTGTTCATTTTTCTTACCTTTTCTCAATCGAAGATCGGTTGAAGTAAACCTCAACCTTAAGGGCTGTCTGTTCCTCTTTACTCGTAAAGATGTCCCAGCTATTATACTCCGGAACCTTGTAGACTAAGGTAGACTGTGGTACTTGCATATCATAATAGCCCGCGACCAGAGCAACCCAGGAGGTATTGGCCGCACGATCTAAAAGAAGAATCGTCCCTTTGTCAGGAGAGATAAAATGTTTGCTGACACCCATAACGCTTTTGTCAAACTTACTCCCCTGCAACAGCTTGACAATACCGGCCTTGTCTTTACTAAGCGCATTGAAACTGTTGATGTCGTTGAGTTGATAGACAACCAGCGGTATGACATGGGATTGGTTGTTGTAGACATTTAACTCAGGAGAGCTTTCATACTCTATCAAAATCGCATATTTTGCAAATTTTTCATCAGGCTTGGGACTGCTGCAAGCGCTAAAAAGCAGTGTCAACAGTAGTAATAATATAGATCTAGGATAAAACATTGACCCTCCTTTTCGCTCTTTTTGATATCGTGATAGGTATTTTAGCTTTTAAAACTTATGGTAAAACTACCCTCTTTATCAACATCGATATAAACCGATGTTGGCATACTGTCATCACCCATTGTTGCTAAGATCTCTCGAGAGAGCGTCGGCAATACTTTAGTGTTAATAATGTGTTCTATGTTTCTTGCACCGCTTTGTACTTCTGTACAACGCGCCACGATCTGTGTGACCACTTTATCAGCATAGGTAAGTTTCATACCGTTGTTTTTCTTAAGCCGTTTTTGAAGTTTTGCCAACTTCAGTTTGGTGATC
>JALSUN010000269.1 GCA_027061425.1 Helicobacteraceae bacterium | reverse complement strand
TTGGTCTTGGTGCTTCTGACGCATTCTTGACTGCTGAGCAGCCTGCTGATACTGGTAAAGGTTTCACACTTGCACAAAAGATGGTAGGTAAGGCTTCTGGTCTTGCTGGTGTTCGTCCAGGTATGTACGTTGAGCCAGAGATGAGTACAGTTGGTTCTCAAGATACAACAGGTCCAATGACACGTGACGAGATCAAAGAGCTTGCAGCACTTGGTTTCAACGCTGACTTAGTGCTTCAGTCTTTCTGTCACACAGCGGCTTACCCTAAGCCATCAGACGTCATTATGCACCATAAACTCCCTGACTTTATCGCAAACCGTTCGGGTGTTGCACTACGTCCAGGCGATGGTGTTATCCACTCATGGTTGAACCGCATGGTGCTTCCAGACACAGTAGGAACAGGTGCTGACTCGCATACACGTTTCCCTCTTGGTATCTCTTTTCCTGGTGGTTCTGGTGTTGTTGCCTTTGCTGCGGTTACAGGTTCTATGCCTCTTACTATGCCTGAGTCTGTTCTTGTACGTTTCTCAGGTGAGATGCAACCAGGTATCACACTACGTGACCTTGTTAATGCTATTCCTTACCAAGCGATCCAAGATGGTCTACTGACGGTTCCTAAAGCGGGCAAGAAGAACATTTTCGCTGGTCGTATCTTAGAGATTGAAGGACTTCCTGATCTTAAAGCTGAGCAGGCATTTGAACTTTCTGATGCATCTGCTGAGCGTTCTGCTGCGGCATGTACCGTACTTCTTAACACAGCGCCTGTTGAAGAGTATCTTAAGTCAAATGTAACACTTCTTGAAGCGATGATCGAAGATGGTTATCAGGACAAGACGACTCTAGCGCGTCGTGTAGGTAAGATGAAAGAGTGGTTGGCGAACCCATCACTTATGAAACCAGATGCTGATGCAGAGTATGCAGCAGTGATCAACATCGATCTCAACACCATTACTGAGCCTATCCTTGCTTGTCCTAATGATCCAGACAACGTGAAACTTCTTTCTGAAGTAGCTGGAACTAAGATCGATGAAGTCTTCTTAGGTTCTTGTATGACAAACATCGGTCACTACCGTGCGGCAGGTGAAGTCATGCGTGGAGAGACTGAAAATGCAGTTGAGAAGTTCTGGATCGTTCCACCAACTCGTATGGATGAGCAGCAGCTTATCAACGAAGGTTACTACGATGTATTTAAAGAGATCCAGGCACAAACTGAGGTTCCAGGTTGTTCACTCTGTATGGGTAACCAGGCGTCTGCACGTCCTAACTCTACAGTGTTCTCAACTTCTACACGTAACTTCGACAACCGTCTAGGTAAGGGCACTCAAGTTTATCTTG
>JALSUN010000268.1 GCA_027061425.1 Helicobacteraceae bacterium | reverse complement strand
ACAGAGAAGGTTGACCTTAAGGGTAAGACTATGATGCCTGGTTTTGTTGAGCCTCATGTTCACCCTTCTATTGCCGCTATTTTACTTGGCGGTGACATTGTCGCTCCACATGACTGGGATGTTCCTGACGGTCTTAAAAAAGGGGTGGAAGGTCATGATGCATACTTGGCACGTCTTCAAGAGAGCATCGACAAAAACGGTAAAGAGGGAAAGGTCCTTTTTATCTGGGGTTATCACCAACTTTGGCATGGCAAATTAAGCCGTGAGATCTTAAACAAACTTGCTCCTAAAAAACCTGTTGCCATCATCCACCGCTCTTTTCATGAGGTCTTTTTAAATGATGCTGCCATTAAACTCATGGGTGTGAAAGAGGAAGACTATAGAGGACATCCACAAGTGGAGTGGGATCTTGGACACTTCTTTGAGGGGGGATGGTTGGCACTTGTACCTCGCATCGCACCCTATCTTCTTGATCCTGACAACTATAAAAAAGGGCTCAGAGACATGAGTACGCTCATTACCAAAAATGGTGTGACGACCGTTGCAGAACAAGGCTTCCCAGAGTCTAACTTCAAGATGGAATACAGCATGCTAAAAGCAGAGATGGACAAGAACCCACCGTATGATGTCTACAATGTACTCAATGGAACGCAACTCTATAATGCCAATGGTAAGTCTAATGAAAATGCGTACAAGTGGATGGAAGCCGCATCGCAATATGACACCCAGAACATCTTTATGCTGCCTAAAGAGGTGAAACTCTACGCTGATGGTGCCATCTACTCGTTGGCGATGCAGATGAAAGATGGTTATAGTGATGGTTTTAAAGGGCAGTGGATGACACCGCTCAAACTTTTTGAAGCGCAGATGAACTACTACTGGGACAAGGGTTACAAGATCCATATTCATGCCAATGGTGACCTGGGCATCCAACGCTGTATCGACATTACCCGTAAGATGATGAAACGAAACCCTCGCAAAGACCATCAACTCACCCTTCATCATGTGGGCTACTTCACTGCTGCTCAGGCCGATGAGATGCAGGAATTGGGTATAGAAGCTTCCGTAAATCCTTACTACCTTTGGGCCTTGACAGACAAATACTCACAGTATGGTCTGGGTAAAAAGAGAGCCGAGAACATGGTGCCGATGAAGCTGCTTGCTGACAGAAAGATCCCTTTCTCTCTTCACTCAGACTTTGGTATGGCACCATTAGAGCCATTAACGCTTGTATGGACTGCGGTCAATCGTATGACCAGTGGTGGTCATTTTGTCTCTCAGGATCAACGTATCGATACCTATACAGCTTTGAAAGGCATTACTATCAACGCTGCAAGAACAC
>JALSUN010000267.1 GCA_027061425.1 Helicobacteraceae bacterium | reverse complement strand
CCTGGTCCATAAAACTCAACTTCACCTCTAACAGACGTTGCATTAGCATTATATTTGTCATAGACTAACCAAGATTGTGTACCTTTAGTAGTATTTCTTGGGATTAGTATCGTTGATTTATATGGATAGCCTCTTGTTCCAGTGTAGTTAAATGTTGTCGATGTTGTACTAATATTTTGCACAAATACTGGCTTTGTACCCAATGGCATATCATAGTTGACAAAAGAGACATTTCCGTCTGTTGCTGTCCTGTGTGCACCGTTTTGATACCAGTTTGCGCTGTTTAGACTGCGTTGTGGTGTATTTCCGACAACACTGTTTAGAACACTTCTGTTGTTATCATTTCTATCTGAGAAAAATTCATAAAAGAATGTGACATTCGCATTACAATTACCCGTGCCGCTACACATAGTTCTTACTCTAGGCACATTTACTCTACCATAAAGAACTGCTGTTCTTGTGTTTACAAAGGTCTCTTTACCTTTTGGCACATATGATGCTTGTTGTTTTGCATTAACATTACAGTTGGCGTTTACATCACATTCTACGGTCATGTCCACAGCACGATAACTAAATGGATTATGAGGGACATTGGTGCTACGATCAAAATTGACACGATAGTCTATTTTATTTTTACCTTGATCATTTCGAGCGATATTACGACCCAAAGCGACAGCATTGCTCACACCAAAGGCACCACTTGTACCTTTTAGGGTATCGGCACCGTTAACATCAGAAGCAGTCTCTTCCAACCATCTCATCTGCAAGGCATTTCCATTAATGTCTGTTGGAACTGCCGGATTGGTTACGGCATTTACTGTCACATTAAGGTCTTTTGCAAAACAACCCATTACAAAGTTTTTCATGGCAGAGTTGTCTGCTCCGACAGCATCGATGGTCCCCGTAAAGTCCAGAGACATATTGTTATCAAAAGGCAGAGTACCGGCAGGTGGCGTGTTCACACCTAATGTATTTGAGTACATAAAACCATTACCACTTGGCACTTGTCCTATAACTGTTTTCATGTCGAATTTAAATGGTAATACTGTTAGATTGTAATCGTAATAAGTGGCCCCACCTATAGCTGCCGGGCTTGTGTAACTTGAATTTACGTTACATCCTATAAGGCCAAGAGTAGCTGCATTTGTACTTGGTATCGTACTTGCAGAACCGAGTATACAACCCAAGTTCGATGCATTTTGATCAACTAGTGTCCAAGTAGTGTCTAAGAGTCTAAAATGGTAGTTACCAACATCTCTCGCGATGAGTTGTCCATTTCCATTCCCTTCCCAAAATGACATTTGAAGATCTTCATGGTTTAAGTTGTTACAGCTAGCAGTGTTGTTAAAGTCATTAATCATTGTCGCACCTTCAGATGACAAAGAACCCGTATAAGGAGCTCTACTGTTAAAGCCACGCACATAGCCACTCACAGGAAGTACTGTACCATACGCCAAGGCTGCAACATTCATGTTGTAGTTGTACCCACCAGCAACGCGTCTTCTTGTTTGTACTGTATTATCACCAACACCTTTAGTGGCACCACTCGTTGCATTAGTGTCATTTAAAGTCATTAAGTATGTTTCAGGTCTAATAGCAAAGTTATCTCTAGAACATACAGGTTTTCCATAGAACCTTCTCAGACATTTATAACACTCTGTACCTCCAGCGCTACATTGTGCTGTACAATTTCCATCACCACTATACTTATTTGTATAAACTGCTTGAAAACATGTTTCATCAGTACGATCAACACAAGAATGTTCTACCAAACCACCTGTCATATCTTTAAGGTACCAGACACGATAACCTGCATTACGTTTCGCTACATTGTACTGCTCTGAAGGTATATCCACATACTTTACGTTATTAAACTTAATGAACTTAGGATGTGTCACATTGGAGTCAGGGTTGTTACACGATAAAATTGTCTCATTTACAAAGAAATTCGCATTAAAGATCTCCATCTCTATCGCAGTGTCAAATACCTCAGGTGTCACATTGTCAGCTTTATAACCATAAGCTCTAACACCATAAGGAAGACCAGCGACTTGCGTTTTCATACCATATGTGGTCGGACCAGCACCCGCACCAACAACATTAAACATACCATAAGTTGGATCGTACGCACCAGCACCACCCTTACATAACGATGAAGAGTCTAGTATCTGTGCAATAGGAACGGGACCACTACCATAGTCAACAGTATAGTTGACTTGCATGGTGATGTTAGATTCTAAAAAGCTCTCTGACAAACTCATGTTGTGGTCAAATCGTAAAAAGGTTGTCTCTCCCGACGCGATCGTACCACCATTACCTTTACCTATACCAGGATTTTCACCTATGTTTAAAGTAAAACTAGATGCTTTTGGATCATCTTTACTATGTATCGGTCGTTTCTCATACCCGTATATAAGATCTGGAGACACTGCGGCTGTGCCGTCTATATAAGAGAGGTACTTTGTGTCAGTTCTCGCTGTAAAACTGAAGTTCTCCATAAGAAAGTCACCCTTTTCAAGACTTCTAACGGCGACGTGCGTGGTTAAGCGAGGATTATAGTGATGGTACGATGTATTTACTTCATTGTTAACCGATGGCAAGATATGTCCGCCAATGTCAAGAGTATAGTCATAACATATCTCTGGTTGATAAAGTTCTGTAGAAAATGCGATCAATCCAGGGATGATGTAGTCACCGTCAGAATACCATTTAAGAAAAAACTGCGTTGTAGTTCTTGGATAATTAGAGATTATAGTGTCTAATACAAAGTTGTCAACATCTATACCAACATTATTGTTTTGAAGATTGTTTACAGCTGGTACATTATCTCTACTTATATCATTCATAATGGCATCAAATATATTGGTTTGGCTTGATGACGTTGGCATGTTCTGCCATGGGCCCGTTGCTGTTAGTCCAATTTGCACACCATCTGGTCTATAAGGTAACTCGCCTTCGCCTGCGAATATAGAAAGTTTAGCGGCTACTGTATTACCACTGCTAGGCAGTTTAAATCCAGATATAAGGATAGGGACATTTGCCGCGCTAGTTGCACTTCTTAATATATCCATACCTCCATATATGGAGATGTTTCTAGGTTTGCCACCGAGAGCTTTTTCAGCATATATCACAACCATGGTCCAACCACCATAAACGCCAGGGGTGTTTTCACGACCTTCACTTGTAGGTAAATTTGCGACGGTAAAGGTGTGCGGTCCAGATGCCAGGTTTGCTGACTGAACAAGTTGTGTCACATCAGCAATAGCGGAGTATGTAGTACCTCCACTCGAAGAGAGAGAGTAGACTGTGTCTGCTGTAACACGGCTATAAGCACCCCCATCTATACCAAGTCTTATATACCTTGCATCTGCTTGTGCCAAGGTAACAGTTGAGGCTGCTACATTATTTCCTGTTTCAGTTGTACTAAACCCTCCTCCTGATAGCTCATTATGATAGTGTAGGCGCTGTCTTGCGCCCGAACCAACAAAACGGCCCTGCCACACCATACCCGCCCATAAGATACCCTTACCACCTTGACGATCATATACTGCTGGTAGGTTAAGATTTGATGATGAGGAGTTCCAGGTGTTTGGATCCGTGTCTATGTCTATAAATGCAGCTACATAATTGTTGGATGTTCTTACACCATTACCAACATTTGCTGTTGAGTCCGAACATGATGCCTGAGTTCGATACCCAGTTGTTGCACTGGTAATACATAACGCAGTGTTACCCATAATTTCATAATCACCGATAATATTTTGTGTACTTTGTGGGTTGATCTGGTTAAAGCCCATTGCAGCTGGAAAATTAGTGATATTTACACTGATACTTACTGTAGCACTGTCTGTTTCACCTGTAGTAGAAGTAATCGTGTAAGTGAAAGTGTCTACACCCTGATATCCTGCATTGGGAGTATATGTAAAAGCACCCGTTGCATAATCTATAGTGACACTACCGTTACTTGGATTAGTATTACTCGTAACTGCCACATTACCATCTGGCAGGTCATTTGCTAAAAGTCCATTGGTTGCAGAGACTGAGATCGTGATTCCTGTATCAGTGGAATATGCATCATTAACGGCTTTTATATTAGAGACAATAGGGACAACTTTACTGTCTACTCCATTATTGCCAGGACTTGGGTCAGTAGTAGCGGAGGATACGTTTGTAGTTTGAGTCAAAGAGCCATTCTGCTGAGGTTTAACTGTAGTAACCAAGTCATAAGTCGTACCATTTGGGACATCAGAGGCATAAGTACATGTGTTGACAGTACCAGCGGTTAAAAGACCACTGCTTTTTGTACAGCTCAACCCTCCTGGAACACTCCCAACTATAACATCCATGCTATAAGTAAATTTGACTATGATGTTTTTCTTCGCAGTAGAAGGACCCTTGTTTTCAAAATGTGTTGTAAATGTTATGTCATCATTGATTTTACCACTCACAGGAGAAGGGTCAGTGTTCTCTGTTAACTCAAGGTCTGCATTTTTAGCTGCTGTAAAGGTTAGCAATGTATCAAAACGAAGTCTGTTAGCGCCATTTTTCTCTTTAATTTTTATATAATAAGTCACTCCAGCCGTAATATTTATTGTTTCATTAATATTACTGCTAGCTTTGGTGTTATAGACTGAATTACCATTACAGTGGTCATCGCTTAACTTAACACGCTGTTGTAAGGAGTGTCTGTCCATTGTAAAAGTAAGCACACCATCTACACTTGTTGTAAACTTCGTGTATTGGGTAATATTATTTTGAACGATATCATTACTATAACTCTGTGTAGCATCACCCGTTGCGCCATCTAAGGTAGATAAAGTTTCACCCGGGCAACTATAGGAAGGTGCTGCATTTAAGAAACTGGAGAAGAAGATTAGTATGTATAATAGAGCACTGTTTATAAAAACATTTTTAAAAGATCTTGCTCTCGGTTTAGTTGTCATATTTATCATAATTAATCCCTTATGTTCGCAGATATGTCTAATGCTAATTATTATCTTAACATTGTTCTATGCACATTTATATATAGTATAGTTAGAAATTGATTTAAGTATTCTTAAGAAATGTACTTATATAAGATTTTATTATTATTTAGAGGAGAGTGAGAGAGGAGATCATGCGTAGCAGGTGGAACACTACTCTTGCATGATTACTGGTAAAAGTTTATCCATCTCAGAGAAGAAGGTTTTTGCCTTAGCGTTGAATGCATTTTGACTGATATCACTTTTTGTACTTAGCGTCACTTGCACACCACGCTCAGACACTGCCTTCACGCTAAAAGTATATGTGTCACCACCAAAGAAAAAGTAACTTGTAGCTGTTTTCGCCATAATAACACCATCTTCTTTGTTAGATGAAACGATATCAAGTTTTTGTTTAATTATAATATCACGCATGGCATTATAGACTTGAATTTTAGGACGGTCATAATTTTGGGTAGTTCTTTTCATGATGCTGCTTATAAAGGAGATTTTTTAAACAAACCAGTACATTCAACCTGTCTTGTTTAAAAGTTAATATCTAAGAGAGTACTTGTACTTTCTCAGGTTTCACAAGTTTCTAATAGTCACCAGTGAATTTAAATACTAAAGAGACATAACCTTCAGCTATAAAACTAATAGCACCGACATCACTTGTACCAGAAAGTGACTTCATAGCTCTAGCCCCAAGCTCAAGTCCAAAATTATCAATAAGATCAAGGTTTACACCAGCATCTCCACCTGCATAGAGACTGTTGTAAGAGTACTGTATATTTCCCTGAGTTGTTTGTGCGATTAGTTGTCCACCATTTAGACCCATAAAGATATTAAAGTGTTCACCTGCACGGATAAGGTACTGTATCTCACCACCAACAGTCACTACTGAGTCATAATCTGCTATAGCATGGTATCGTCCTGAAAGAAAAACACGATAATCTTCAGACTCTCCACCCAGTTTAAAACCAACCGCACCGCCTGACTTTTTTTCACTTAAAATGACATGTTGTCCACCAGAAGGGTTGTCTTCCGTCTGCTTCACTTGAGCCATACCACCCGCACCTTCAAAGGCTATAAGACCCTTAGCGTCCCATTCGTTTTGAAAATAGTTTTCACCCGCTGTAGCATAGACACTTGTCAGTAGTAATACTGATCCCAATATTTTTTTCATTTTTTTCCTTTTTCTTTTCTTAATTTTCTAAACGTTAAAATTCACTATATATTAATTTTTCAGCAATAGTAACACCAATTGTTTTAGCTGTAGCAGTAGCATTGTTTACCCTTACCGACGCATATGACATAGCTGGTCTTCCTGCACTGGGACAATTATACAAATTGGCACCCATTGAGTCAGTTATACTAACTATAGTCAAGTCTTCGCCACCAGAAATATCATATTTAAAATTAATATTTCGTGCATTATCATTTGTATCTGTCAAGCGAACATTAAGTCCACAGTCCATAGTTTGACCTGCTGGTACACTACAAGAGACCGAGCCATCATAGCCATGTCCTCTCAATGTATGTAAAACAGCTTCACCCATTCTAATGTCTTCTTCACCAGCTGCTGTCTTTTTAACACCTAAGACACTGGCTCCAAACACTATAGTTTTACCCGTTAGTATATAGTCATATCTGAAGTTGATAATGGCACTACCGGTAGCATCTACAACATATTTGCCATCAGCAGAGTCAACTTGACCGATCCACTCACGACCAAACTCACAAGTATCTTGTCTATGGTTGTGACCGATAGCATAACCCATACCGCTTGTTGCACTGCTAAATGTATATTTATCTTTCATGTTAACAGTTGTAGCTGATACACTTGTAATGTCCCATTTTCCTGAAGCTTGATACGTGTATCCATTACCAAAGGTCATCAAAATATCTTCATATGGCACAACGTCACTCAAATCACCTGCTGTATAGGTCATCTTAGAACCATCACCACCATCACTGTCTATAGTCGCTACAGGTGCGATTTGTAACAAATAATTATTACCTATACCTGGTGTTACTGTGTCTTTTTTGTATCCAGTAATAGCACCTGCATATACTGTTGGGCTTGTATTTACAGGGTTTTGCCATTTATCTGTTAAAGAGATAACCATTCTTTCTACAAACTTTGCATTTTCTTTATCTTGATCTGTATAAGAGTAGCTAATACTCATTGCTGTAGGAGGTCCTGAGAAAACTGTTACAGATTTAGTGACATTCTTGTTTATGATATTACCATTAGCATCTCTGATTTTAAGTTTAAACTCAATAGGAACAAGACCTGAAATTGTATTCGTTTCCAGAGTCATTGGAAATGCGTTTTTCCCTGGGTAAGGGAAAGTGTTACTACGTGTACCGTCATTTAAGATGAACTTGACAAGGTTTGGTTGTAGTGATGTTGTATCTACGCTTATTAAGTCAGCATCTGCGATAGGTTGCCCATTTCTGTCCTTAACCGTTAAAGTAAAGATAGTTGTGTTTTCCAGATCAACTGTTGGTTTTGAGTTTGAGCCTACAAAATCCACTGTATACCCGGTAAGAACAGGCGGTTTTACACTGGTGTCAGCAGAGATATCTATAGTTACTTCTTGCAGTGTCGCTGGGTTTAATGTGTCGAAAAATCTAAACTTGACCTTCGTTCCTGTTGCTATAGAGTAAACATCATTGGGCCCGATATAAGTAAAGACAGCTTTAGTATCTACCACTTGGACTTCGTTCTCCTTGAAGTAACCCGTATCTTCACCATTAAAATAAGCATCAGGATAACCTACACTTAGACTTCCATTTTTAACAAAAGAGCCATTGACACCCTTAACACGAACTTCTATCGTCTTCGCTTCATTATTTGTTGTCACAAATACGTCTGACACTGGGGAGATCGTTGCTATTTCTGAACCGCTCGGACTTGCAGAACTCGTATCTATAATCTTCGCATCAAAGCTAGATGAGATAGGGTAGACCGTACCTTCATCTGCTTTTTCTGAACCTGAAATCATTACTGTTGTACTATTACAATCAGAAGGAACACTTAATAATGCTGTATATGTCAGAGGGTGGCTACTGTTGATGTTACTCTCTGTCGTACCGTTGTTCTCCTCACCACTGATTAAAGCACCTGAAAAATTACAGGCTTCAATACTTGCTTTCATATCTGAAATTGTAGCATTGCCATCTAGCTCATAAGATACTTCTAAATTTACATTTAGAGCATTTGTAGATACGTCAAACTGTAGCTCATTCATTTTAAGTTTGGAACCACTTTTTTTCAAGGGATCATTTGATTGATCCTTACTACAACCTGCCAGCAAACCTACTAAAGAAGTTGCAAGCAACACTTTAACAATCGCTTTAAATCCGAATTTCATTTTCATATTTTACCCTTGTGAAGTGTACACTTGTACACTCAAGTAGTTTAATCAAGCTAAATTCTAGTGACAATTGCCCAAAAATAGGCAAAGACTAGAATTTAGACTTGACACGTTTGAATTCATTATACACAGTTCATTTTTAACTATTCTTAAAAGTTATAGTAGATTCTTAAAGAAAATGCTTGTATGTAAGAATTTAATACTATTTTAGGAATTTTATACCCAATATCTATAAAGTTTTCATGCCTATGTCATTGGCGATGACGGTTGCTGAACTAAATGCCCATTGGAAGTTGTATCCTCCTAGTTCACCAGTGACATCTAGAACTTCTCCACAAAAATAGAGGTTTTCTACTTTTAAGCTCTCTAAACTCCAACTGTTGATCTCGTCTGTGTTGACCCCACCCTTGCAGACTTCTGCCTTAGTAAAACCATAAGTTCCTGCTGGAGCGAGGGCATAATGGTGCAGTGTATTTTCCAAGAGCTCTTGTTCCTCTTTTTTGTAAGCGTTACATGCACGGTCTGCTATGTTAAGGTGTGCTAGCAAGGCTTGTGTAAACCGTTTGGGAAGGGGCAGTGCGGTTGAGAGTAGTTTTCTGTTGTTATGTAAGTATGCAGAGAGGGGTTTGTCTGGTAAAAAGTTTATGGAGACACTCCCTTTTTGCCAGTAAAGCGAGGCACTTAAAACAACCGGGCCACTCAGACCACGATGGGTAAGCAACATATCTTCTTCCAGCAACTTCCCATCGACTACAATCTCTGCTCTAAAACTCACCCCACTAAACGCTTTCATCCAAAAGTCTTGTCGTTGCAGGGTGAAGCCTGCAAGTGCTGGCTGGAAGGGTGTGTACGTGTGTCCAAAATTTTCTGCCAAGTAGAGACCTATATCGCTCGCACCTAAAGTAGCAAAGCTTTTTGCCCCTGTCGCTATGAGCACACTTTTAGCTTCAAATTTTTTATGGCTTGTGGTGAGTGTAAAGTGGTTATTTTTAGTGAGTGTGATAATCTTTTCGTTAAAAACATAGTGACTTTTACGACTCGCGTGTTTTAAGAGGTCTATGATCTCGTCAGCACTTTTTTTACAAAAGTAGTACTGCTCTTTTCTTATAGTCGGTGTAAGACCTCTCTGTTCTAACCACAACAAAAGATCATCTTTGGAAAATTGGGAAAAAACTGACTCTATAAGGTCAACATCACCCAAATAATTATGAGCAGAAACATTCACATTAGTGATGTTACACTTCCCACCACCAGAGACCTTTAACTTCTTAGCAGCTTTTTCATTACCTTCAACAACCAAGACATTAAGGTCACTCTGTTCGTTTAACTGTGCTGCACACATCATTCCACTAGCACCCGCGCCGAGTATCATCACATCATAAACCATCATTTAAAGTACGTACCGCTGTATAAAAAAGATGAGCAGACAAGGCTTACGTCTAAGCTGATAAAAAGATTATTATAGGCTGACATTTCAATCCTTGTTTTGGCTAAAAGGCACTTCGATGCACCGCCATATATATTTATTTTATTATATCACAGTACCTCTGTAGCGGTCAACAAACTGTGCTATAATTGCGTATTAATTAAGGAACTATTTTGAGTAACAAACTACACATCGTCTCTTTGGGATGTAACAAAAACCTTGTGGACACTGAGGTGATGCTTGGGCGTCTTAAGGCCTATGAAATGACAGATGATTCAAGTGAGGCCGATGTTATCATCGTCAACACTTGCGGCTTTATAGATGCGGCTAAAGAGGAATCCATCAACACTGTTTTAAACCTGCATGAGGCCCGTAAAGAGGACTCAATGTTGGTCATGGCAGGATGCATGAGTGAGCGTTACAGCGAGGAACTTTCTAAAGAGTTAACAGAAGTTGACATCTTTACAGGGGTCGGCGACTATGCTAACATCGACAAACTTTTGGCTGAAAAAGAGAGCCGTTTTAGTGAACAAGTCTACCTTATAGATGGTGAGGAGCGTGTTGTAACCGGTTCTAGCTATCATGCTTATATCAAGATTTCTGAGGGCTGTAACCAAACCTGCTCTTTTTGCGCCATCCCTTCATTTAAAGGTAAGCTCAACTCTCGTAACTTAGACAGTATCGCTCAAGAGGTAGAAGGTCTTGTGAAACAAGGCTACTATGACTTTAGTTTTATCTCTCAAGACTCCAGCTCTTACCTGCGCGATCAGAATGTGAAAGATGGTCTCATCCACCTCATCAAACGTATAGAGCTTATCGATGGGGTCAAAAGTGCCCGCATCCTCTACCTTTATCCAAGTACCACAAGCATGAAACTGCTTCAAGAGATGGGACGTTCTAAACTCTTTCACAACTACTTCGACATGCCTATACAGCATATCAATGACGAGATGCTTCGTATGATGAAGCGTGGTTTTGGAAAAGAGAAGACTTTAGAGCAGTTAAACTACATGCGCGCCTTGCCCAATTCTTTTGTTCGTACTACTTTTATAGTGGGGCACCCTGGTGAGACCGAAGCGATGTTTGAAGAGTTATGTGAGTTTGTTCGTGACTTTGGATTTGACCGCGCCAATGTCTTTGGTTACTCTGATGAAGAGGGAACTTCTGCCTTCGATGCAACTCAAAAGCTCTCTCAAGAGCTCATAGACCAACGTGCTGAAATACTGGGAGACATCATTAAAGCAGCAGAGTTAGCTGCCCTTAAAAAAGAGATAGGCAGTGAGATAGAGCTCGTTATAGATGGTGAGAGCGATGAACATGAGTTTCTGCTCTCTGCGCGTAACATCATCTGGGCACCAGAGATCGATGGCGAGATTTATGTTAATGACAAAACTTTTGAAGAAGCGTTTGAGTTTGGCAAGATCTATCGTGCTAAAGTCACAGACATGGTTGGCGACATCTTAACAGCCACTGTACTTGGACATGATAAGTAAAGATACCCTTTTCCCCCTTCAAGGAGAAAACAATCTCCTCGCCTTTTCTGCAGGAGTTGACTCCTCTGCCCTCTTCTTTCTACTTTTAGAGGCTAACATCCCTTTCGACTTGGCCATAGTGAACTACCAGATGAGAAAGCAATCTCAAGACGAAGTAGCCTACGCACAAGAACTTGCCAACAAGTATGGTAAAAAATGTCATCTTTTAAAGGTCTCTCTTGACAAACAGAACTTTGAAGCCTCTGCTAGAGCTGTCCGTTATGAATTTTTTGAGCGCCTTATAAAAGAGTACACCTACCATAACCTCATCACTGCCCATCAGTTAGATGACCGTCTGGAGTGGTTTTTAATGCAACTGAGTAAAGGCTCTGGACTAGCGGAACTCATGGGTATGCGTGCTGTTGAAAAAAGAGAGAGCTACACGCTTGTACGTCCACTGTTAGAACAGACCAAGAGCACACTTCTTAGTTATCTTGAGACCCATAACCTCACCTATTTTTATGATGAGAGTAACAGCGAGATGCATTACAAACGTAACTTCTTTAGAGCCAAACTGGCAACACCCCTACTTAAAGACTTTCAAAGTGGCATTTTAAAGAGTTTCACTTACCTTGATGAGGACAGACATACACTGACCGACCAAGAGGAAAATCTTCTAAGTGTCAATGAGATGTTCTATTTTGAGATGCCTTCAACCCGCCGTAAAGCCATACTTAAAGTGGATGCCATTTTAAAAGATGCAGGATTTTTAATGCGTCAAGGAGACAAGGAGTTGTTAAAGTCTTGTGATGAACATGTTGTAGGAAGAAAGTATGTGGTCAGTTTTGTGCAGAGTTACTGTTTTGTTGCACCCTTTAGAACATCTGTTATGGATAAAGCATTTAAAGAGCAGTGTAGAGCACTCCGTATTACACCTAAACTGCGTGGATACCTGTTTCAAGACCAGCATGCATTTAAAGAGGTCTCCACACTGCTCTCTTAGTCAGATCTCAATAGCCCTGTTTAATGATAGCTGTAGACCTTAAGTTCAAATCTTCCTCTTAGTCCATCATCCGTCTGTCTAAATTCTTGTGCTTCTCCTGCTTCTACCACCCATTCAAAGCCGTTTAACGTTTCAAGAAAAGCATAATAATCTGTTGGAGACTGCATCATCAACTCTACTAAAACCGTATCAATGTTATACCCCTCTTCTCGCTCACTTACGATACTTTTAATGACAACTAACTTAAAATACTTTTTAAGAAATGTTTTAAATGCATCTGGTTTAAAATCTTGTTTGAGTGCATGGTGTGTTGCTTCTGTTTTAGCCTTAAGCCTGTTAAAAGTGGCCTCTTGTTGCTTTAAAAGTTGAGATACACGTACATTTTCAGCAACCGTTTTTTCCACTTCTGTGTTAAGCGCACGATAGGTCTTGAGTTTCGGAGTAAAAAAGAAGAAACCAAAGACAACCACCATACTCATCAGTATAAAAAAGACGATAAGGAGTCCAAGCGTGGCAAACTTACTCATTACTTACCCTCCGCAACAGAGAGGTTCGTAAAGCGGTACCCCCCTTTAGTCTTATAGAACTTTGTTTTACTATGAAGAAAAAGAGAGTCAAGTGAGCGTTGGAATTTCTTGTTATAAACATCTCTGCTCAATGTCAACCCCGTTAGTCTAAAGGTATGACCGTTAAAAGTCACACTTTTAAGTACCACCTCGTCAGGTACCAAGTCAAAAAAGTTTTTGATGTTCTCTTTTTGTAAAGAGTTTGTTGTCACCACGTGTTCTTGCAGTTTGTCAAGCTCTTTGTATATCTTCATCTCTTCATCTAATAATGTGAGCGTTTTTTCATGCCCACTCTTTTTTTCAAGAGCTTGACTTAAAAGGCGCTCTTTACTAGAGATAATAGTGTTTAAAATCACACTGGACAAAAGCATCAAAACAAACAGCACCCCTGTCGTAATCAAGAGCCATTTAAGTTCTTTACCGATAATTTTTTTCTCTCTAGGAGCAATGAAGCTGTGTCTCATATCAACTCCATTTCACTCAAAATACAGAGTTCATGAGAAAGGTCTATACTACTGCTTGTCACTTCTACAAACAGTGTCTCTTCGAGTTCGTTTTCAAAACTGCTTTCAAAACCGACAGCATCAGCTATATAGACTTTCTCAATAAACATAGTTTCATCGATTTTAGCATCATAAAAAGCTTGGATACTCTCTTGAAGGACCGCGGTATAGACCTTATCATACTCTGTACTTTCAGTTAAAGTCAGACGCTCTTGCATCATAGTCTCTTTTGCAAAAATCATCACACCCGCTTGATAAACACTACACAATACGAAGTCTCTGCTCACCAACACCGCCAGACCGTCATTTTTTTGAACATTTGAACCATGAAACTGATGCATCAGCGAATAAGGAGAGAAGATGAAGTCAAGTCCAACGTCTCGGTACTCTTTTTGACATTCATGTAAGGCATCTTTAGAGATATAAAAGCCCCACTTGTTGTCTATGCAGACCTTTTCGACATGACTTAAGTCTATGCCTTCTATGTTCTGACAAGAGGGTAGCAGACCTTGTTTTGCAGTCGTTTCAAGTAGTGCGACATAGGACATAGAAGCTTCGCGTTCAAGTTTTCCAACAACCTTTGCTATTGTAAGTTTGTTACGAACGATCTGCTTATCGTAATGTTTGATGATTTTGAAGTTTTTACGTAGCTGTGCGTAGATCACCACACCTTCAGTGGTGGGGATAAGTGTGATATACATTTTAGAGACATGGGGTTCAAGAAACTTCATCATCATCCTGACACATGGGGTGGGCATTAAGATAGTTTTTCATCTTCACGCTGCTACCAAGCTTAGTATAGATCTGTGTTGTAGACATCGAAGCATGCCCTAGTAACTCACTCACGTCAGCGATGCGGGCACTGTTGTTCAGTAAAGAAGTCGCGTAAGAGTGGCGTAGCTGATGTGGTGTCACTTTAAGTCCAACCCTTTTAAAGCATTTAGTTACCAGGTATCTTAGACTATTTTCACTTAAGCAAGCCCCATTATCCTCAAAAAGAAACTGTTTTGGTTGCATCTTATCTCTATAAATATCTATCATCATGGCTACGCGCTCTAACAAAGGAACATCACGGCTTTTTTCACCCTTTCCCACAACACGTACCCATGTTTTAGTCATATTGTCTAATTCAAGCAAACGCAGTTCAGAAATACGGAGTCCCAAAGTATAAAGCATGACGACTACAAGTTTTTCACGCTCTGTTGCTACGCTTAAAGCCTCTTTTATATGTTCATCACTGATAGGTTTTGGCAGACCTGCAGGAACCTTAATGCTATCATCTGCTTTTAGAGAGACCCGCTCTCCTTGGTCATTCAAGTAGAGTGTAAAACTGCGTATGGCTGAGAGTTTTTTTGAGATGGTACTAGGTTTCAAATGGGCTATTTTAAGACGTAGTGGCATGAGGTTAAAGGTAGTTTTGCCTTGCGTCTCTTCTCTTTCCATAAGAGAGAAAGCCTCAGTAAGTGCTTCATCATAACTTTTTAAAGTCAGATCAGAGTAACCTCTATACTTATCTATATAGAGCAAAAAATCTTTTTTATAAGACTCTAATGACTTTTTCATGCGCTCTAATAGTCATACACTAGTAGTTTTTCACGTATCAATGCTTTTGCTTCTTCACTTTTCATACCTCTCAAGTCTAAGGGCTCAGAAGCATAAAAGTAAAGTGTGGTGAAGGGTTTTGGGACTGTAAACTTGTCCCAACTTTTAAACTGCCAGTAGGACTTGGGGACACAAGAGAGTGTGATGACTTTAGCATCTGTCTTTTGAGCAATAGCTACGATACCTTCAGCCACGATTTCATGACGAGGACCCTTAGGTCCATCGGGTGTAATCCCTATGTCACTTCCTGCTTTGAGGGTTTTAATAGCATTGATAAGCACTTTGGCTCCCCCACGTGTTGTGGAGCCATGAATGGTACCGATCTTAAAAAAGCTGGTGATCTTAGCAATGATCTGTCCATCAAAATGCTCACTGATGATGACTTTAGCATTGGGTTTGTCTCGCAGTTGTAAGTAAAGGTAGGGAAGGTAAAAAAGATCTCCATGCCAACAAGCAACGATAATAGGCGTTTCTGGAATGTCCTGAGGAAGATGGAAACGGCGTCTGCTGCTGTAGTAAAACAGACGAATAAGCAGTGCACCAATAGGAGGTAAAAGAATTAAAGAGAGTTTGCGAAGCAGACGCTTACGCAAGGGGTTCACCGTTAAGACTCATTCTTGCTGCTGAAATGATCTTCACTTTTAACAGCTGACCAAGAAGATCTTCGGAACCTTTGATCTTGACTAAAAAATTGTTGTCGCTACGTCCTGAAATGTGACCATCTGAGCGTAACTCTTCAAAATAGACTTCCATGGTTTTACCCACTTGCGAATGCATCACATCATCAACAACACTGTCTTGGAACTCTTGAAGTTGATGGAGACGTTGAGAAGCCACTTCAGGGTCTACTGCATTGGTGTACTCTGCTGCTTCAGTATGTGGACGTGGTGAGTACTTAAAACTGAACATCTGTTCAAAACGTACTTTTTTTGACACCATCATCGTCTCTTCAAAGTCAGCATCACTTTCACCTGGAAAACCTACGATAATATCAGTACTGATACTCACTTCGGGTACCATCTCACGCAGTTTGTTAATACGATTTAAAAACCACTCTTGTGTATAACCACGTTTCATCTCTTGCAAGACCTTTGTGGAACCACTTTGAAGAGGTACGTGCATAGACTTACAGATCTTAGGGTTTTTTGCAAACTCTTCTATGAACTCATCGTCCATATGAAGCGGGTGTGGAGAGGTAAAACGGACACGTTCAACACCCTCTACTGCACTTACACGACGAAGAAGTTCCGTAAAGTTCACTTTTTCATGTTCACCTGAAAAACGGCGACCGTAATTGTTCACATTTTGACCAAGTAAAAAGATCTCTTTTGCTCCAGCATCTACTGCTTTTTTAGCTTCATTAACGATCAGGTCAACGGGAATAGAGATCTCATCACCACGTGTTTTAGGAACGATACAGAAAGTACAGCTTTTGTCACACCCTATAGAGATGTTGATAAAGGCTTTATAAGTGGAGCTGCGGAAATCTTTAAAGGCAAAGTCAGATTCGTCGTAGTTGATGTCTATCTCTACGGACTTATCTTTCTCAACGACCTCAGCGATCTTAGAGACATTACGCGCGCCGAGAACAAAGTTTACATAAGGCGCACGTTTGATGATATCTTTACCAAGGTGAGAAGCGGTACAACCAGCAACGCCGATCTTAGCACCCACTTTTTTCTTTTTGTTAAAGAGACCCAGTTCTGAAAAGAGTTTATGAACAGGGCGTTCACGTACCGAACAGGTGTTAATAATGATAAGATCAGCCTCACTCGAATCACTTGTCATCTCGTAGGGCTCTTTTGCATTAAGCTCGGCTATCATATGTTCGCTGTCGCGTACATTCATCTGACACCCAAGGGTCTCTATAAACAGTTTTTTAGGCATAAGTTGTAAACGCTGTTATAAGATGTGTACTTCGTACATATACTCATTTTCTGCCAGGCCATAACGTACTTCACGCATGTAAAAGCTCTTGCCACTGTTTTCAAAATGATCTTGAAGTTCTAAAAGGTCTTTGTGAGAGTTATCACGATCAAAGTACATAATCACACTGCCCTCTTTTTGAACCATATCTTCTATCTTTTTTACTTCTATCTTTTTTGCTTTAGACTTTACATCTGCACGAGCGACTTTCAAATCCATCATGTCTCCTATTTTAATTAGATAATATATCTTTTAATAATTAGGTGGATTATAGCGTTTCAAGAGTTAAAATTTGCATAAGCACAGACAGACTCCTTGTACAGACCCTTTATAAGCCTTAATATATAGGGTTACACGTAGTAGTAAATTATAGATTTTACAAATGATAACATCCCAAATTACCTCTATAAAAACAAAATTAATCAGAGTAAAATCATTTTATGCTATAATTTTACTCTTCCTGGAAATGACTCACTAAACATCTTTTTTTTGGAACAACCCAGACGACATATTAATGGAGACAATTATGGAAAAC
>JALSUN010000266.1 GCA_027061425.1 Helicobacteraceae bacterium | reverse complement strand
TGAAGTTTGAAGACAAAGACTTTCTGCCTTATGAGGTTGTTTTGATCGATGAGGCTTCGATGATCAACTCTATGCTCTTTGCCCGTCTGCTCTCCAAGGTCTCTCGCGATGCGGTGATCATCATCGTGGGTGATGACGCCCAACTGCCGCCAATAGGTGCGGGAGATGTGCTGAGTGACTTATTGCGTCTGGAGCTGACACCCATAGTCAAACTGACTAAGATCTACCGTCAAAGTGAAGAACAGGCGATTGCCCTGATCGCCAATGACATCAGACAAGGTGTGATCCCTGACTATAATCAAGCTTATGACGACTTCTCCTTTATCCATGTGGAGATCGAAAACTACTATGCACGACGTGCCAATGCTACGCAAGCGGAACTGGCGGAGCTGCGTCAAGAAAATGCAGAGGGTGTCATACGGGAGATCATGCATAAAGCAGTGAACTACATCCCCAAAGCACGCCGCTACCTGGCACAAAAAGAGATCAAAGAGTATCTCAACTATTTTCAGGTGATCACGCCGATGAAGGGTGGCACTCTGGGTGTGGACAACCTAAACACGGTGCTGCAGTCCTACTTCAACCCCAAGCCCAAACAGGTGGTGAAAAAAGGGGAGCGGGAGTACCGTCTTATGGACAAGGTGGTCCACACCAAGAACGAGAACATGCCCTCATGGAACATGGAAGGGTTCAAAGAGGGTGCTGAGAGCAGTGAACGCCGCATCTTCAACGGCATGGGCGGTCTGCTTTTCAAGATTGATGAGGAAGAAGAGCTGGTCTATGTGGTCTATCCCAATGAGGACACCGTTGTTCAGTACAGTTACGAGCAACTCAAAAGCCATCTTATGCTCTCTTATGCCCTGACCATACACAAGGTGCAGGGTATGGAGTATGATGTAGTGGTGATGCCGATGAGTTTTTCACACTTCATCATGCACAACACCAAACTGCTCTACACTGCGATAACCCGTGCTAAACATAAGTGTTACATCGTTGGTGAAGGGGCTGCTTTTGAGTCGGCTTGTAAGAGGTTAGAGGTGACTAAAAGAGATACTGTGATGGCGGAACTGGGTGGTAAACGAGTGTAGTGGTGTTTTTAAATGGCATTAATAACTGACTGTTTATAAAGTACTCTTGATCTTTAAATTCGTGGATTCCTGTCTTCACAGGAATGACATTTTTATTTTACTTCAATGCTTGAATGTTTTTTAGCGACTAGGCACTTTTCTCCTGACAGCTTGGACAGAGACCATTAAGGACCACGGTCGAATGGTTGAGTCTATAACCACTTTCATTTTCAGCAGAATCGATAAGCTCTCCTATACATTGTTTCATATCTATTACAG
>JALSUN010000265.1 GCA_027061425.1 Helicobacteraceae bacterium | reverse complement strand
TCGGCTTCTTTATCGATCCACAGCTACGCCATAAGCTTATTGGTGATCCAACCCGTGTCAAGCAGGTTATTGTCAACCTTATCAGCAATGCGGTCAAATTCACACCTGAAAATGGTGAGATCAATGTCAAAATAGAAAAAGACAGCTCAAATGATGACAGGACAACTGTTCGTTTCTCTGTTCAAGATTCCGGTATTGGTATTACTACAGAACAAAAATTAAAGATCTTTGAAGCCTTTTCACAGGCAGATGCCAGCACTAATCGTAAATTCGGCGGTACTGGTCTAGGCTTGACAATTTCCAGAACACTTGTTGAACTTATGGGTGGCAGTCTTGATCTTGAAAGTGAAGAGGGAGAAGGTACCACTTTCTTTTTCACCCTTGACTTTGAGGCACTTGAAGCACTTGAGGCACCTAAACTGCTCAACACCTTAAGCGTAGGACATTTTGTACCTGAGGAGAAGTCAGATACAGTAGATCGATACACTTCACGCTACCTTGATGCCATCAATGCACATAATTACACCTACAAAGATCTCGATGAGATCAAGGGACTGCAGCATGACCAGCAACCAGACCTGCTCTTTATTGATTATGAAGATGTATCCGATGTACAGTTGCAGGATCTCTCAGGTATCAGATCAGAGATCGTTTTGTTGAGTACACTACGAGAGAAGAGCCATCTCGACACCATGTCATCAATGTTCTACAAGATCATTTACGCTCCTGTCAACTTTACCAAACTCAAAAAGACCATTGAAGCACTCAGCCTTGATGAGATAAAAGTCCGTAAAAAAGAGACACAGATCCGTTTTAACGATCTGCATGCACTTGTAGCCGAAGACAACCTCATCAACCAAAAACTGATCAAAAGAGCACTACAAAGTATCGGTGTCAAGTCGACGATCGCCGAGAATGGTGCTGTTGCACTCGAACTGCGTCAACAACGTAACACATTTGATGTTATCTTTATGGACATTCAAATGCCGGTTATGAATGGTATTGAAGCGACCCAGGCCATCTTAGCCCATGAAAGTGAGTATGCGCTCTCTCATATCCCTATTATTGCCCTTACCGCTAATGCACTAAAAGGAGATAAAGAGTACTTCTTAAATCAAGGACTCGACCAATATGTCTCCAAACCGATGCAGCTTGATGTTATCATCGATACACTACATCACTATTTTGCGGATAAAATCATTACTCAAGAAGAAGTGGAAGGAAAAGAACAAGAAGTGGAAGCTGTAGAAGAAGTGGTACCTGTTGAAGAGCAGCTTCCTGCACGTAAATCTGCAGTCGATGTTCTCCTCTATAAACGCTCACACAGTGAGGCCAAAATATTCTCTGC
>JALSUN010000264.1 GCA_027061425.1 Helicobacteraceae bacterium | reverse complement strand
AACGAAAATGTTGGGTACGGCTGAGTATGGTGGCAGGAAGTTTTAATGGGTCAGTGGTTGCCAAGATGAACTTCACATAAGAGGGGGGCTCTTCTAAGGTTTTAAGCAGGGCATTAAAAGCCTCTTTTGTCAACATATGGACTTCATCAATGATGAAAATCTTGTACTTTCCTGCGGCAGGTTTGTACTTGGTGTGTTCTATAAGGTCTCGTATGTCGTCTATCTTACGGCTAGAAGCAGCATCCATCTCAATAATGTCAATGTGTCGTCCCTCTTTAGCCATAACACACTGCTCGCAGACACCACAAGGAGTCGAAGTGGGGCCATCTTTACAGATGAGTGCTTTGGCAAAAATACGGGCGGTAGATGTTTTACCTGAGCCACGAAGTCCTGAAAAAAGATAAGCGTGAGAGAGTCTGTCGCTGTCAAGTGCGAGTGAAAGTGTTTGTGAAATGGTCTCTTGTCCGATGAGTTCGCTAAAACTTTCCGGTCGGTATTTGCGTGCTAAAACTTCAGAACTCTCATTCACATTATGCCCCTGTTGGTTGATGTTTGGATTTTAACACAGCTACGCTTTTGAAGAGGAAAAATAGGCAGAAAATGATGTAGTGATAATATTGGATTTATTCTAGTATACTCCCGTCTTTTAAAGGATTATTATGAACAGATTATTACTTTTTTTCTTGTTGATATACAGTAGCTTGTATGCTGAGAGTAAAACGGCCACTTATGAGGTTGATTTCTCATTTATAGGCAAGATGGGTGAAGTGACGATGACAAAGATTATTGAAGATGATAATTATATCATCACTGTTCACGCCTCTAGTGTGGGGGTTGTCGCCTCTTTGACAAACAACAGAGAAGAGATCTACATCTCTCAAGGTAAGCTAGATGAAGGAACTTTCAGACCAGAAGTGTTTGTAAAAGTGCGTCTCACTGACGATGAGCAAAAATATACAGTTTATAAGTTTGAGCATGATGCAAAAAAAGTACTCAAAGAGCATCTCTACATAAAAGAGGAGCGAGAACAATCATTTGATGTTAAGACGATGAAAGTCGTCTACTCTAGCAGTATTGATGAGGGCTTTAGTTCAAAGTATGAAAGTGTTTATGCAGACAATGATCTTATCTCTTTTATTTTCAATGCCTCCTCTCATCTTCCAAAATTAAAAGAGGGTGCGGTAAAAAAGTTCTATGCAGTAGCGGTCAAGACAAAAGAGAGTGCTATCTACTTAGAAAAGCCCTATAAAAATGTTGAGGTAGATAATGTGCCACAACATGCTATAACAGAAGGGAAGTTGTTTGAAATTATATTGAAAAAAGATTTCTTCAATGATGGAGAAGGAAAGATTGAAATTGCTCTAGATGATGATGGGTTTCCCTCTGTCGCGGTGATGAACGATGTGGCGCTTTTTGGTGACGTTGTGGGAAAAAGAGTCGACTGAGATTAAGTCTCTACCGAGAGCCAATCCCTGGCTATAGCTCTCAATGCTTCAGGATTTTCTGAAGCAAAGAACTTGAGTTTGGGATTGGAAAACTTTTTTTCAAATTTATAATGTGCTTCAAGGTACTCTACAATTGCTTCACCTGAATGGATTAGTGTTGCTTTATGACCAAAATAGCTACCTATCGTTTGAGAGATCAGTGGAAAGTGGGTACACCCTAATATGATGGCATCAGGACAAGGCACCTCTTTAAAATAGTGTGTCATCACACTCTGTAAAACCTCTCCTTCAAACAGTCCTTCTTCTATAATAGGTACAAAGAGTCCTGTTGCTTTAGAGGTAATGTTTTTAAAGTCAGCACGCTGTAAAAGGGTTTCGTAGGCTTTTGAGTTTATAGTCGCTTGGGTAGCTAAGACTAAAATGTTGGAGTGTTTATCGTCAAGTGCATTTTGAGTGGCGATGATGCCCGGTTCAACTACACCAATAACATCAAAAGGAGCTTGTGAACGCATCTCTTCAAGCGCGTAGGCACTGACCGTGTTACAGGCAGTGATTAGCAGGTCAATGTCAAAGTTTTTAAAAAATTCCAGGGCTTCAAGTGAATAGCGCACGATGGTGTTTTTGTCTTTGATGCCATAAGGTACACGCGCGGTGTCACCGAAGTAGATGATCTCTTCAAAAAGCTGATGCTCCAAAAGTGACTTAACCACTGTAAGTCCACCAATTCCACTGTCAAAAACACCGACTTTCATAAGATCTTATTTCGCCTCGTTCATCATGTTTAAAAACTCTTCGTTTGTTGGCATTTTCTTCATCTTAGTATAAAGGAATTTAAGTGCTTCTATTTCATCTTCTTGTTTGTGAAGCATTGAGCGTAAAACAAAGACTTTTTGTAAGATATCTGGCCCGATAAGAAGCTCTTCTTTACGTGTTCCTGACTTTAGAAGGTCAATAGCAGGGAAAATACGGCGTTCTGCAATCTTACGGCTTAGAACAACTTCAGAGTTACCTGTACCTTTAAACTCTTCAAAAATAACCTCGTCCATCTTAGAACCGGTCTCAACAAGCGCCGTTGCAATAATAGTTAATGAACCACCATTTTCAATGTTACGTGCAGCACCAAAGAAACGCTTAGGCTTGTGTAGTGCATTAGCATCAACACCACCTGAAAGTACCTTACCGCTAGAAGGTGTTACTGTGTTATAAGCACGGGCAAGACGGGTGATAGAGTCAAGCAAGATCACAACATCTTTACCAATCTCAACACGACGTTTGGCACGTTCTATGACCATTTCAGCGACTTTAACATGGTTTTTTGCCGGCATGTCAAAAGTAGAAGAGTAAACCTCACCTTTAACAGAACGTTCCATGTCAGTGACTTCTTCTGGACGTTCATCAACTAGAAGTACCATCAGTTCAGCTTCTGGATGGTTGGCCGTAATACCGTGAGCGATCTCTTTCATGAGTTCAGTCTTACCAGAACGTGGTGATGCGACGATCAGTCCCCGTTGACCTTTACCAATAGGTGAGAAAAGGTCCATCATACGACCGGTAAGGTTCTCTGGCTTGTACTCTAACTTGAGTTGCTCAAGTGCATAAAGTGGGGTAAGGTTTTCAAAAAGTGGACGTTTTTTACTCTCTGCTGGTGGAAGGTAGTTGATGGCTTCGACTTTAAGCAGTGCATAGTAACGCTCTTGATCTTTTGGTGGACGTACCTGACCGGTTACCACATCACCGTTACGAAGTGCAAACTTCTTGATCTGAGTGCTTGAGACATAGGCATCATTAAGAGAGTCGCTAAACTGTGTCGTGTCTATAGAACGTAAAAAGCCATAGCCATCTTGCATGGTCTCTAAGATACCGGTAAACAAGATAAAACCTCCCTGAGAGGTCTGTGCTTTCAAAATCTCGAAGGTAAGGTCTTGACGTTTGAGCTCATTGGGGTGTTCGACGTTGAGCTCAGTGGCAAGTTTGATGAGGTCATCAAGAGGTTTGGTACGAAGATCTTCTATGGTGTGGCCTTTTACAGGCGTATGCGTTCTACTAGATTTGTTGTTTTTGTGCTGACGAGTGTCGCTCATAAATTACCTTGTGTGGGTTCGTGGAATTTTTCACAGAGATTGCGAATAATTTGAAGAAGTTTTGGAATTTGTTAGTGCTATTTTATAACAACTTAAGAGCAGATGTCAAGTTTGTGACTACTTTAGAGTACTTTCTTGCTTGTAAGGTGCGCAAGAAGCAGTTTTTAGTCGAAATTGGCTAAAATAAGTGACTTTATTAAAAGGTCCATAACATGATTAACAATTTTGAGTTTAAAACAAAGGTCAACAGTGAACTCTCAAACGCTATGGCGTGGGAGCGAAAGACTATAGGGTTTTATGACTTATGTGACCAAGATGTCACTCCTTACAAAGATTTTGCCAAGAATGTTACACAAAAAAATATTGTGATCATAGGTATTGGTGGGAGTGCTTTAGGGGCGTCTGCTGTTTATAACTTTTTAGACTTGGTACGTTCTTTTGATAAAAAGTTACACATACTAGACACCACGGATCCTCTTGTCTTGGAAAGTAAACTTAACAGTTTTGATATGGATGATGCTTACTATGCACTTATTAGCAAGTCTGGAAGTACCGTTGAAACGATTGCGGTGGCCAAGTATATAGATGTCAAGACGGGGTTGTCAAAAAACAACTGTGTTGTCATTACTGATGAAGGTTCTATCTTAGAGCAGTTTGCTGACTCTAGAGAGATGCCTCATTTTGCCATACCTGACAATGTGGGTGGTCGTTTTTCTGTTTTAAGCAGTGCAGGACTTCTTCCTTTAGCCATGGTGGGAGTGGATGTTGCGTTGCTTCTTGAGGGTGCAAAAAAAGTGCGTGATGGCTTTTTTAATGACACCGGTTATTGCGACAAGATCATGCAAAAAGCAACCTACTACGCACAGCATGCCAACACCTATAACATTAACTGTCTGTTCTCTTACTCTGAAGTGTTTAGAGAGTTTAATGCTTGGTATGTACAGCTATGGGGAGAGAGTCTGGGTAAAAAACAGCGTCACTCTGAACTGCATGTGGGTTTGACTCCAGTGGGTCTCATCGGGCCAACAGACCAACACTCTTTTTTACAGCTTATTGTAGATGGTAAACGTGACAAGTCGGTAACGGTGATCAAGATTAAAGATTTTGAGACACCTATGAAAATACCTAATGTCTCTTTTAAACATTTAGAAGCAATGGACATCATCAATGGTTACAGTTTTTCAGAACTGATCAACATGCAGGCAGACTCCATGGTAGAAGCACTGGATGCTCTTGATGATATTCCCCTAGATATTATAGAAATAGAGAGTGTGAATGCCTCTGAGATAGGCCAACTCATTTTGTATTATGAACTTTTAACCGCCTTAGTGGCAAATATGTTAGACATCAATGCTTACGATCAACCGGGTGTTGAGATGGGTAAAGTGATATTAAAAGAGAAGTTAAGAGGATAACAGATGTTAAAGTATATTAAAAGTGAAGTGACAGCATCTGCTGAGACTAAAAATAGAATTTTAAATGATGATACGTTTTTAGAGAAGATCGCTGATGTCGTCAAGGCATCAGTAGCTGTCTATAAAAATTCTCATAAAATTTTGATAGCAGGCAATGGCGGTTCCGCTGCTGATGCCCAGCACTTTGCGGCAGAACTTGTCGGGCGTTATGGGTTCGACAGACCCTCTCTCCCTGCCTTGGCACTGACGACAGATACCTCCAACCTCACGGCTATTGGTAATGATTATGGCTATGAGTATGTATTCTCTCGACAGTTAGAAGGGATGGGTGTCAGTGGTGACCTTTTTATCGGTATCTCCACTTCTGGAAACTCACAAAATATCTTAAATGCTTTTGCTTCTGCTAAAGAGAGAGGGATTGCAACAGTGGCGCTTACCGGAAGAGATGGGGGTAAGATGGCGCAAGTTGCTGACTTTACTTTGATCGTACCTTCAGATGATACACCTCGCATACAAGAGTCTCATCTTCTTATAGAACATATGATCTGTGATGTTATAGAAAAAGAGATGTTTGGTGAGGGTGTATAAGGCGTGAAAAAACCAGCACTTTTTTTAGACCGTGATGGTGTGATCAACATAGAGAAAAATTATCTTCACAAAATAGAAGACTTTGAGTTTATAGAG
Source organism: Helicobacteraceae bacterium (assembly GCA_027061425.1). Taxonomy (GTDB): domain Bacteria; phylum Campylobacterota; class Campylobacteria; order Campylobacterales; family Sulfurimonadaceae; genus Sulfonitrofixus. The sequence continues at coordinate 11,867 of JALSUN010000264.1, read as the reverse complement.
GGGATCTTTGAACTTTGTCTAAAGTATCAGAACCTTGGCTATAAGGTCATAGTGGTGACCAACCAGTCTGGAATCGCACGTGGGTACTATAGTGAACAAGACTTTCAACTGCTTAGTAGATGGATGATGGAAGCTTTTTCTAAAAAGGGTGTTGACATCACTGCTCTCTATCACTGTCCACACCATCCCGATATCTCTGGAGTCTGTCTCTGCCGTAAACCAGAACCTGGAATGCTTTTAGAAGCGGCCAAAACATACGATATAGATATGGAGCACTCTCTGCTGGTAGGCGATAGTGAACGAGATATTGATGCAGCACACAGCGCCGGAATTACTGAGACCTATCTGCTGAGAGCAGATGCCAAGATAAGCAGCGCAACAAAGATCATAAAAAACCTAAAAGAGTTACTATGAAGATTATGAACACTGGCGGTACCTTCAACAAACGTTACAACCCTGTCAGCGGAGAACTGGAAGTCCCGTTTGACAACCAGGCGATAGAGGAGATCGTTAAGACTTTCTCTTATGAGGTTGACATAGCAGGGATGTTGTATAAAGACTCTTTAGCTATAGATGATGAGGATCGTGAACAACTCTGCGCGATTTTAGAGGCTGATGATGAAGAGATCTTTGTGGTAGTACACGGTACAGACACCATGCACTTAACGGCCATGCACTTTGCTGCCTATCTGCCAACTCGTGTGATTGTTCTTGTGGGGGCGATGGTGCCTTACAGTGTAGATAAAGCTGAGGCAAGTCTCAACTTAGGGATGGCTCTTGGATTTGCGGCCACCCAACCTGCCCATGGTGTCTATATCTGTATGAGTGGGATTATAGCTCCTTATAACCAAATAGAGAAAAATCGTGATAAAGGTAGGTTTGAGGTTGTCTAAAGTCGCATGTTCACACTGTCATCTTGAGTTTGACGAAAGTGTTATGATAAAAGATGAGACACTCTTTTTCTGCTGTAAAGGGTGTCAAGGCATCTACCATTTGCTTCAAGATGAGGGTCTGGATACCTTTTATGACAAACTTGGCAGTGAACGTTTAGTGCCTCCAACTGAGCAGTTTGAAAACAGTGAACATTTTAATGCACCTGCCTTTTTTGAACGTTATGTGACGCAAGACAGCGAGGGTTTTAGTGAGGTCTCACTTATTATTGAGGGGATTCACTGTAGTGCCTGTGTTTGGTTAAACGAGAAAGCCTTGCACAAGATGGACGGGGTGGTTGAGGTCTTTATAAACCACACCAACAACAAAGCGCGTGTAGTCTGGGACAACGATGTGGTAGCGCTCTCTCAAATCATCGACATGATACGCGCTATTGGTTATAACGCCTTTCCTTACGACCCTAACATTCAAGAAGCCCAAGCAGAGAAAGAGCGTAAATCATATTATCTTCGTATTGCAGTTGCTGCCTTTGCTATGATGAACATCATGACCATAGCGGTGGCACAGTACGCAGGTTTTTTTACCGGTATGGACCAAAACATCAAAAGTATTTTGAATGTAGCGGAGTGGGTACTTTCTACTCCTGTCCTTTTTTACAGTGGCTGGGTCTTTTTCAGAGGGGCCTACTATGGCATGAAGACCAAGACGGTCAACATGGACATCTTAGTGGCTACGGGAGCATCACTCACCTACATCTACTCTATCTATATCACAATATTTGAACGGGGCGAGGCCTATTTTGATTCGGTCGCGATGATTATTACCTTTGTACTTTTAGGGAAGTTTTTAGAGGTGTTAAGTAAAAAGAGTGCTGCTGATACACTTGACGTACTCTCTAAGCATATACCAAATGAAGTGACGCTTCTGAAAGATGGCCAACAGCTTAATGTCAATGTCAATGATGTCGTTGTCGGAGATACTCTGCTGCTTAAGTCAGGTGAAAAAGCGGGTATAGATGGTGAGATCATAAAAGGTGAGGGGAGTTTTGATGAGTCAAGCCTGAGTGGAGAGAGTCTGCCTGTTTATAAAGTGGTAGGAGACTTTGTAGTGAGTGGTACCACGAGCATCGATGCGGTGGTAACATATCGTGCCACTAAAGATTTTGCCCATTCGACACTCACCAACCTACTGACTATGTTGGAGCGCTCTCTCTCCAAAAAGCCTAAAATTGAGCAGATGGCCAACCGACTTTCGGAGTACTTCTCTACCGTGATACTGCTTTTGGCTTTTGTAACCTTTGTCGTTTGGTGGCTCTGGCCACACAGTTTTGAAACGGCCTTTATGGTAGGGATTTCGGTCATCGTCATCGCCTGCCCTTGTGCCTTAGCTTTGGCTACGCCTGTAGCGACGATGGTAGGTCTGGGGCAGGGGGCAAAGAGTGGCATCTTGTTTAAAGAGGCTGCGCATCTTGAGACCTTGGCACAGATAGATACTTTAGTCTTGGACAAGACAGGTACCATTACCGAGGGACGTCCTCAAGTTCAAGAGGTGAAGTGGTTTAGTGAAAAAGCGACACGAAAAAGTGATATTGAAAAACTTCTAGCACTGCTTAATGCCTCTAAACATCCCGTTGCCTTAGGTGTGCGGGAATACTTAGAGAGAGAAGAACATACTTTAGCAGTGTTAGATGAAATCCAGCAGATACCGGCTAAGGGTATGGTAGCACGATGTGATGGTGCCTTGCTTGTCGGTGGTAACTTGGCCTTGATGCATGATTATGGTCTTGATGTGAATGTAGAGAGTGGGCATACACTTTTTGTCTTTGCGATCGATAAAAAAGTCATAGCACGGTTTGAACTCTTAGATCAGCCCAAACCTGAAGCCAAGTCGGTCATAGCCTCTATAAAAGCCTCTGGAATTAGGGTAGTGATGTTGACGGGTGATCATGAAGGTGTGGCAGCTAGAGTAGCACAAGAGGTGGGCATAGAACATTACAGTGCCCACCTTACCCCTAAAGAGAAGGTGGATGCCATCTCTACCATGCAGGCCAATGGTGAGAAGGTCGTTATGGCTGGAGATGGGGTGAATGATATTTTGGCTTTGGCGCAGGCAGAGATAGGCATCGCCATGGGTGGTGGTAGTGATATCGCTATTGATGTGAGTGATGTTGTTCTGCTGAATGACTCACTCATCGCTTTAGAGTCTGCCTTTAAAATTGCACGTACTACTTTTAGACTGGTCAAGCAGAATCTTGCTATCTCTCTGTTATATAACGCGGTGACCATTCCTCTTGCTATGGCAGGATATATCATCCCTCTCATTGCTGCAATCTCTATGTCTGTCAGTTCTCTGTTGGTAGTGGGTAACTCTATGCGTATAAAACTTATGTGGAAAAAAGGGTAAATATGAACGATTCTATTATTATTTTGATGTTAGGAGTATCTATATTTTTAGGGGCTTTGGCACTGTTTGGTATTATGTGGGCTATTAAAACAGGGCAGTTTGACGACAAAGAGAAGTTTCTTAACCAAGTACAATTTGATGGTACTGAGGAGCTTAACGATGCCGCAGAGCAACAAGCTAAAAAGGCAGAGTTAAAAAAGAGAAAAGAAGATTATCGTCCAGAGTAAAAATGTGATCTGGAGGTCAAAATAAGGTTTTTTTTGTTTTGTTACGCTTAGATACTGTAAAATTATCAAGAAATTTTGTAAGAAAAAAGTGTTGTATTTTGTGTAAGGAAGTATAGAGAAGTTGAAATCCCATTTGGGATTTCAAAAATAGTAGAGATTACTTAAGTGTAGTAATGTACTCTGCAACAGCCTTGATAGTAGCATCATCGTAAGATGCCACTTGACCTTTCATAAGTGCACCCATACCATGAACGTTACGTGAACCTGCTTTGTACTCATGAAGTGCTGTTTCGATCTTAGCTGCATCCCAAGTATTGATAACTTCAGATTTGTTAAGTGCTTTTTTCTCAGCTTTTGCTCCGTGACAAGATACACATTTCTTGTATGCTGCTGCTCCGTCTGCTGCCATAAGTGATACACCTGCTACTAGTAGTGCTAATGCGATTTTTTTCATTGGTAATTCTCCGTGTTAAAATTTACAAGCATTATATGCACTATAATCTTAAAGAGTTATAAATCGTTAACCCGGTGTTTGCTATAATCTGCTTACTTTTTCCATATTTACACATAAGAGAGACAGATGCGCTATTTAGATGATGATTTAAAAAATAAAACTATTTTAATAACGGGAGGTGCAGGGTTTATAGGCTCTAACCTCGCGTTTTACTTCCAAGAGCATCATAAAGATGCTAAAGTTGTTGTTCTCGACAGTTTTCGTTCAGGTGAGACACTCTCCAATGGAAACCTCAAAAGTTTTGGTCACTTTAAAAACCTTATAGGCTTTAGTGGTGAGGTGATCAGTGGTGATATCAATGACAAACTGCTTTTAGCCAAACTTGAAGAAGATTATAATTTTGACTATATCTTTCATGAAGCAGCGATCTCTGATACCACTGCCTTAGAACAAGATCTTATGGTCAAAACAAACCTCAATGCTTATAAAGATCTTTTAGACTTGGCCCAACGTCATGGTGCCAACATGATCTATGCCTCTTCCGGAGCCACATATGGTGACGCACCATCTCCGCAGACGGTAGGTGTGGAAGCCCCTCAAAATGTTTATGGCTTTTCAAAACTGATGATGGACCACCTCTCTCGTGATGTGATGAAAACAGCTGACATCTCTATAGTAGGTCTGCGTTACTTTAATGTTTATGGACCAAGAGAGTATTTTAAAGACAAAACCTCTTCAATGGTCATTCAGTTTGGGCATCAACTGCTTCAAGGTAAAAATCCAAAGTTATTTGAAGGTTCTGACAAAATTTTACGTGACTTCATCTATATAGAAGACATCATACAAGCAAATGTCTTGGCGATGCACCCTCAAAAAAGTGGTATCTATAATGTGGGTACAGGTAATGCACGTTCATTTCAAGACATGGTAGATATCTTACAAAAAGAGTTGGGAACATCTTATACTTGTGAGTACATTCGTAATCCTTTTATCGGGCGTTATCAGTTTTATACAGAAGCAAACATTACCGGTGCAGGTAAAGATGGTTCGTTAAGTACTCAAGAGGGACTTGGTTACGCACCTCGATTCTCTTTTGAAGAGGGTATAAAAGCGTATATCTCTGAAATCAGACGTATGTTTGAAGAGGAAGTTAAATAATGCAAGCATTGAAAAATGCGACACCTAATATTCTTGTCATTGGTGATTTGATGATAGATCACTATCTTTGGGGAAGTGCAGAACGTATCTCTCCTGAAGCGCCGGTTCAGGTGGTAGACATCTCTAAAGAGAGCTCTGTTCTTGGTGGGGCAGGTAATGTCATCAACAACCTGATCTCTTTGGGTGCTACTGTTAATGTGGCGAGTGTTGTAGGTGATGATGAGATTGCTAAAGAGTTAAGCATCATGCTCAAGTCCATCGGTGTGAAAACAGAAGGACTCATAACTCAAAGCGGGCGCAAGACCAGTAAAAAATCTCGTGTTATTGCTGCCAACCAGCAGATACTTCGTTATGACAAAGAGTCTAAAGAGACCATTAGTGAAGGCTCCGTAGCAAAAATATTAACAGCAATAGAGAAAGATCTTTTTGTCACAGATATGATCATCTTGTCAGATTATGGAAAGGGTGTTATCTCAGAGACCTTAGCCCAAGAAGTGATCACTTTGGCTAATAAGCATGACATTAAGGTGTTGGTAGATCCTAAGGGTACGGACTACAGTAAATATAAGGGTGCACACATGTTGACACCTAACAAAAAAGAGGCTTCTGAAGCAACAGGGATAGAGATAAAAGATGATATCTCTCTAGAAGCAGCACTGCTTTCACTAAAAACGCAGTGTGACCTTTCTCGTTCTATGATCACCCTTTCAGAAGATGGAATTGCTATTTATGATGGTGAAGTCAAACGTTTTGCTACTGTAGCACAAGAGGTCTTTGACGTGACGGGTGCGGGTGATACCGTGATTGCCTCTATCGCTTTTGCTCTGAGTGCAGGTCTGAGTATAGAAGAGACGGCACGTTTTTCTAACCTTGCGGCAGGTGTTGTTGTGGGTAAGGTCGGTTCAGCGACCGTCACACTTGATGAGATAGAGATCTATGAGTCAAAATTACACCAAAGTAACTCTGATGCGCATATAAAGACAAAAGAGGAGATAGAAAAGATCGTAAAACGTGCCAAGGATCATGGGCAACGTGTTGTCTTTACCAATGGCTGTTTTGATATCTTGCACGTGGGTCATGTGAAGTATCTTCAAGAGGCTAAAAGTTTTGGTGATGTCCTCATCGTCGGCTTAAATTCTGATGCATCAGTACGAGAGCTCAAAGGTCCAACAAGACCTGTAAATGTTGAAGATGATCGTGCTTATATATTGGCTGCTCTTGATGCAGTAGATTATGTGGTAAAATTTGGTGAAGAGACCCCACATGAACTGATCAAGATGATCGCTCCTGATGTCTTGGTCAAAGGCGGAGACTATGAAGGTAAGCGTGTGGTGGGTACAGAATTTTCAAAAGTGCTTAAACTCGTTGACTTCGTAGATGGTAAAAGTACTACAAAAACAATAGCAAAAATACAAGGGTCCACATGTTAAAAAAACAACTGCTCGTTCTATTATTACTGACTGCCTCTTTGAGTGCCATGCATGAGTTTGAAATCAACCTCAATCAAAAAGATTTAGACCTTCATTTTGGTTTGGACATGGGGCAATTTAATGACAATGTCGAACCTGACAGCTTTATCATCAAAGCACGGGTGATGAAGGGTGATACGCTCCATTCAAATCTTCCTAATAAACAAGAGACTAACCTCTTGGGTGAATTTGGTTTTGTGGCTCAGTCTTCGTCAGCTATGGCACCAGGTTTGGTTATGGGCATGGGTGTTAAAATGGCCTATACGGATCTTAAAGAGAAGTCGGTCTTGGCCATGCCTTTAGGTATTACCATCGACTATACACTTCCTTTTGACATTCCCATCCCACTTCATATTGCAGGACAAGGTTACTATGCGCCTGAGGTACTCTCATTTGAGGCTTCTAAAAACTATATGGAATTTCAAACAAACTTCGACATAGAAGTGATGGACAGAGGTCTTATTACCATGGGGTATCGCTGGATTGAGACCCCACTGCTGACTAACAACAGCGCCTATTACAACAGAAGTTACTTTTTTGGATTGAAGTTTAAGTTTTAACAGCAGTTTTAATCTGCTTATTAGATGCGCTTGAGTATAATCCGGCTTATTTTATTACAAGGAACTAACTATGTTAGAAGGAATTATTAGAGAGAGTATCGGTAAAGTGGGTACAAAAGCACTACGCCGCGATGGTTATCTAATTGCGAATATTTACGGAAAAGGTCTTGAGAACATCAATGCTGCATTCAAAATGAATGAATACATCCGTACAGTTCGTAATAAAGAGACTTTGGCATTCCCAATCAAATTGGATGGCAAAGAGATGAATGTTGTTGTACAGAGCTATGAGTCTCATGCAGTAACAGGAAACCTTCTACACGTTGATCTTATGGTAGCACAACCAGGTGTTGTTACTAAGTTTCTAGTACCTGTTGAGACTGTTGGTTCACCAATTGGTCTTAAAAACAAAGGTATGTTGTATCTTGCTAAGAAGCGTCTTGCAGTTAAAGCAGCTCCAGAAGCTCTTCCAGCTTCAATCGTTATCACTGTTGACGATCTTGATGTTGGTGATTCAGTACTTATTCGCGACCTTGCAGCTATCGAAAACGTAAAGTTTGTTGATACTGACCGTGTTGGTGTTCTAAGTATCATTAAAGCGAAGTAATTTGCTTTTTGTCGGACTTGGTAACCCCGGTTCGGCCTATGCCCAAACACGACATAATGTCGGGTTTATGGTTATAGATGAACTTCTTCGTCGTTATTCACACGACACCATTAAAAAAACAGCCTTTCAGGGTGAACTCTTCAAGATCAAAGACCACTTTTTTTTAAAACCCACCACTTTTATGAACCTTTCGGGACAGTCAGTTACGGCCGTTAAAAAGTTTTATAAAATTGATGATGTTGTAGTGATCCATGATGACCTTGACCTTCCTTTTGGGGCAGTGCGTTTTAAGATGGGCGGAGGACATGGGGGACACAATGGTCTTAAGTCTACAGACAGTCTCATCGGTAAAGAATATTTACGTGTTCGTATGGGGATAGGGCGTCCTGAGCATAAAGGTGAAGTGAGCAGCTTTGTCTTAGGTGCTTACAACACAGACCAATCTACGCCTTTACAAGCACAGATAACACAAGCTGTAGTAGCACTTGAACATTTAATGGCAGGTGAGAGTTGGGAAGATGTGGCATCAAAATACTCAGTCAAAAAAGTCGCAAACAAAGCCAACGCACCTATATCATAGATTTACTAAGATAGGGTACACTCTATGACTACTTGTAAAGGAAGTTCTTTTTGTTAGCCTTTCGTTATATCGCTTTTCATTATCTTAAATATTTTATTATCATTTTAGCCGGACTTAGTCTTTTTATGGTGGGTCTTGATTATATGCAGGTCTCATCAAAACTTCCTGACTCTGCCAACTTGGTCATTGTTTACATCGTTTATAAAATCTTTTATTCTATTGATATGTTACTCCCTCTCGCACTTGTTTTTGGGATGATATCTACAAAAATCTTACTCATACGTTCCAATGCACTGGTTGCTTTTTACTCTCTAGGGTACTCTAAAAACGACATACTTAAGCCATTTGTCGTTGTTTCTATGGCTATTATTACACTTTACATCGCGATGCATGCGACCCCTACCTTTGCGCGTGCTAATGAGTTCGCTTCTGGTATTCAGAAAAATGCGAGTTATATGAAACCGACATCAGACCTCTTTTTTACTTACGAAGATAAATATGTCTATTTTGGAAAGCTTTACCCTCTGCAACAGCGGGCAACAGATATACGAATTTTTAAGATAGAAAAGAGCAACTTAAAAGAGGTCGTTGTTGCACAAACTGCTTATTATGAGGGGCACAGTTGGCATGTTCCTCATGGAAAACTTCTGACAAAACCTAATGAAGTTGATTTCAGCACAGAGGGTATTACAATACAAGAGAAGGATAACCTCTCTATTTTGGAAGGCTTTAAGCCCAAAATCTTGGACCAAGTTTATGAAGGTAAAGTGAACTACACCATTATTGATGCCATAGACGCACTTTTCTTACTTAACAGCCAAAATATCAATGTCGATCGTATTAAAAGTGCCCTTTATAAAACATTTTTAAATCCATTTTTTGTACCTTGTCTAATTGTGATTATCTTCTTTTTTGTTCCTTTGTCACAGCGATTTTTGAACATTACACTCTTTAGCTTTGGAGCCATTTTAGCGACGCTTATCGTCTGGTCTGTGCTCTTTATTATGAGTGAACTCTCTTTCAACAAGGTCATCGGACCTGAACTTGGGATCGTCTTACCTATCTTAATTCTTTTTATGGTTGCTATTTGGCAGTGGGTACGCAACTCAACAACTGCAAAACCTAAGACTTAAGACTCTTTTTTGCTTAAATTATAGAGTTCTTTATAAGCGCTTTTTTGTTAAAATCGCGCACAAGAAAGCAGAAGGATAGGGCTTAATGAACTTTAAAGCGTTAGCAGAAAAATATAACACACCACTTTACGTTTACAATCTTGACGAGATGAGCAAGCAGTACGAATCACTGAAAAGTGCTTTTAAAGGCCGTAAGGCGATCTTGGCATATGCGGTCAAAGCAAATTCCAACTTGAGTGTTGTGCGTCACTTTGCAAAGTTGGGTGCAGGTGCAGACTGTGTCTCTATAGGAGAGGTGCGCCGTGCTTTTTTAGCGGGTATCCCAAAATACAAGATCATATTTTCTGGTGTGGGTAAGGCAGATGCTGAGATCCGTGAGGCCTTAGAGTCTGACATCCTTTATATTAACGTAGAGAGTGATGGTGAGCTGCAACGTGTTGAGATGATAGCAAAAGAGCTCAACAAGACAGCACGTATTAGTGTCCGTGTTAACCCAAATATTGATCCTAAAACACACCCTTACATCTCTACTGGGCTTCATGCTAACAAGTTTGGTGTTGACATCAACACCGCAAAACGTATGTATATCCGTGCTAAAAACTCAGAGCACTTAGACCCTGTCGGTATACACTCTCATATCGGTTCTCAACTGACCGAACTTGACCCGATTAGAGAAGCCTCAGAGATTGTTGCTGATTTAGTGCGATCTCTTCAAGCGATAGACATTAACTTGAAGTTTTTTGATATTGGTGGCGGTCTGGGCATAAAGTACAATAACGAGGTAACGATAGATCCTTACGAATATGGACAAGCCGTACTAGGAACATTAACAGGTCTTGACATCACGGTGATTGGTGAGCCTGGACGTTACTTAACGGCTAACGCTGGTTACTTCTTAACAAAAGTAATGTACGAAAAGAGTAATGATGATAAGCGTTTTGTCATTGTGGATGGGGCTATGAATGATCTGTTACGTCCAAGTCTTTATGATGCGTACCACTTTGTAGAAGCGGTTGATAAAGAAGGTGAGAAGACTAAGGCGGATATTGTAGGTCCTGTCTGTGAAAGTGGAGACTTCCTGGCAAAAGATTATGAACTTCCGGCTTTAGAGCATGACGATCTTATAGTCGTGCACAGTGCAGGTGCTTACGGTTTTGGTATGGGCAGCAACTACAACACCCGTGGACGTTCTGCAGAAGTGGCTGTTGAAGGTGGTGAAGACCGTCTGATCCGTAGACGTGAGACTTTTGAAGACCTGATCGCACTTGAAAAAGAATATTTAGACTAAAAGAGCAAAAGGATAAGGCATGAGAAGAGACGAACTGATAACTTTAGATGACTGTCGTAAAGAGATAGATAGACTCGATGAAGCCTTACTGGATCTTTTAAATGAGCGTATGCGTGTGGTTGAGCGTGTGGGTGAGATCAAACATGACACCGGTGGGGCCATCTACCGTCCTGAACGTGAAAAAGCGATCATCGAGAGACTGAGTTCCAAGTCAAAAGCAGATGGTGGTCTCTTGAATGAAGCCGCGATCGAAGCACTCTATTTGGAGATCTTTGCAGTCTCTCGTAATCTTGAGTTACCAGAACGCATCGCTTACTTAGGACCAGAAGGAAGCTTTACGCACCAGGCAGCAGAGTCACGTTTTGGCGCGATGAGTGATTATCTTAGTGTCGGTTCGATTCACTCTGTTTTTAGGACGGTTGAGTCGGGTCGTGCGAAGTTTGGTGTAGTACCTATAGAGAACTCACGTGATGGTATCGTAGGTGAGACCTTGGACCTTCTTGCCAAAAGTTCTATTAAAATTGTTGCTGAACTTTATATGCCGATCCATATGTCTTTTGCGACCAAGGCAGAACACTTTAAAGACATCAAACGTATCTACTCTAAAGACAAGGGTTTTGGTCAGTGCCGTGAGTTTTTGCAACTGCATGAGCTGCTTCACATTGAGCAGATCCCTGTGGAGTCAACGGCCAAGGCTGCGATACTCGCCTCTGAGGACCCTGAGTCTGCGGCCATCTGTAGTCATATTGCCGCAAAGCTTTATGGTGTGCCTACGATGTTTGAAAACATCGAAGATGTCCATGACAACACAACACGCTTCTTTATCTTGAGTGACTTCAAAAATGGACAGAGTGGTCAGGACAAGACCTCTCTTTTTGTACGTCTTAAAGATGCTGACAAGTCCGGTGCTTTGGTGAACTTCTTGAGTGATTTTGAAGCAGAAAGCATTAACATGAGCAAGATCGAGTCTCGTCCAGCACATGATGAAAGTGGTTTTGCTTACTGGTTCTTTATGGATATTTATGGACATATAGAAGATGACAATGTTCAAAAAATTATGACAAAGCATGGTGATGAGATCACCTGTCTGGGTTCGT
>JALSUN010000263.1 GCA_027061425.1 Helicobacteraceae bacterium | reverse complement strand
CAGCTCGCACTGCAGCTTGAACAGTCTGCACAAGATGAAGATGCGCAAGAGGTGTCAGTACTCATAAATGCACTTAAAGAGAACCTTTTACTTTTACAGCAAGCCCTTCACCTCTAGAGGACAACTGCTTTTTCAAGTAGTTCAAACAGCTCATTCACCTGCAGCGGTTTGGAGTAGTAGTAGCCTTGAACACGTACATTTTTATACTGTTGTACCACCCGATTCTCGGCTTCTGTCTCAACACCCTCTGCTACGATATCATAGCCCAGAGCCGATGCCATGTCGCAGATCGCCTTAAAGAGTACGGCCTGCTGCTGGTCAGAATCAATGTCCTGAACAAAAGATCTGTCGATCTTCAAGGTGTCTATAGGCAGCTTCGACAGATATTGCAGCGAAGTATAGCCTGTACCATAATCATCCATTTCGATCTTGATTCCCATATCGCGTATGGCATTTAAAGCATCGATCATTTTGGAGAAGTTACGGGCAAAATCATTTTCTGTCACTTCAAGATAGAGTGCTTTGTCAGCCATCTCATAGCTCTCTATAAAAAACTCCAGATCTTCCATGAAGCCATTGTAAAGTAACATATTTGGAGAGATGTTGACTGAAAGTGAAAAGTCTTTTATACCTCTGCCTTCAAGTGCTTTAAACATTTTCGAAGCTTCCATAAAAGCTTTCATCGTCACGGTACGTATCATCCCTGTCTGTTCAGCAAGAGGGATAAAGATCTCTGGAGAGATAAAACCAAGTTCAGGATGTTCCCATCGTGCCAGCAGTTCTGCCCCACAGAAACGCCCTTCATCAAGGCAGTATTGCGGCTGAAATACAAAAAATATCTCTTCATTTTCCACTGCAGCTGGAAGGTCTGTACTGATCTTCAAGATCTTGTCTACATTTTTTTCAGGCAGTTTATGAGCGAACCCATAACTGTTAAGTTCTGTCTTCTGTATAGCTGAAGCCGTTTTTTCAGCTTTAAGCAGCAGATTTTTTGCATTGTTTGCATCAGTCGGATAAAGACTAATGCCAATAGAAAGTTCCGCATAGACAAGATGGCCTTCCACTGAGATCGGCTCAAAGAAGAGATGAAGAATCTCTTGCGCAACCTTTTGTACTTCAGCCGGTGTCACCGCAGTCTCACACACTATGGCAAATTTCGAAGGTGCTACCCTTGCAAAAAGAGCATGTTTCTTGCTAACATCATTCAGACGCTCTTTCAAAGCTAACAGCAATAATTCGTCTGATGTTATACTGAAAACAGTATCATAAGTGTCAAGCTCGTTGAAGTCTATCACCATGACACTCATTAATGATTCTGAGTGTTGCTGTGATAACAGCTTTTCTCCAAGCATCTCCAAAAAGTACATACGATTAGGTAACTCTGAGACAGGATCATAACGTGCCATCTGCAGCAGTGCTTCACACTGTGCTGTTTTTTCCGGCGTCTGTAACTGGCATACGATCAAAGAGCGTTCTTCCTGCAAAGGATATATCCATACATCACATGGTGCAGCTCCACGCTTAGAAAGTTGACAGTCTACTGATATAATCGAGTGTTCTTTACTTGACCTTACATCTTCGAGAATATGCAAAAACGAGCGCTCACCTTCAACTGACTTGAAGTCTCGGCACAGATCATTTAGACTTTTTTGATCCGTAGAATAGTGTTTATCGAAATATTTGTTTTTCCAAGATATACTCAGATCTTCTTCTATGACGAGCGCACCTATATCCAAAGTATGCAATATATTAAATACATGCTCTCCTACATCATTGTACATGGTCCTACCTTTTAGATCCAAAAATCAAGCATGCAACAGCAGTCTGATGTTCTCTTTAAAAACAGATGGCAGGATGGGTTTTTTGAAAAATGCATCAAAATACCCCCGTTCGCCCTCATAACGCTGTGGATAGATCGTCAAAGCAGCGATGCGTGTTCCTTCATCTTTTTCCAACGCAAATTTTGCGATCTCTGTTCCCGTACCGTCAGGAAGGTTCATGTCAGATATAATAAGATCATAACGGTTGGCATCTACCAATTCTTTGGCATCTGTTACAGTACTTGCCTTGTCTACAACGATAGCAAAGCCAGCATCATTTTTCACTGATTCAATAGCCTTGGCCTCAAAGTCCAAAATAAATTCAACATCATCTACGATTAAAATACGTTTTGTCATCTTCACACCCTTTTTTTTAGCCATATTATAATCATATCGATGTTCTAGTGTATGTAGGCCATTTCATACATTGCTGTAAACTTCTGCGGCAGGGTTGAGCGTCGCCTCTTGTGTAAGCCGATACCTACAGAAATTATTTTATCTTCCATCTATAATTCTAATAAATCATATAAAAGGATTACGATGTACCTATTGATACAAAGAATGTCCAAAGTAGCGACAACCGCACTTCTGTTAGTTATGGTATTTACAGGGACTGTAAGTTATGCCAAGATCACCAGTATGGAAGAGGCAGTTAACAAAGCCGGCCGTCAAAGAATGCTGACACAGAAAATGCTTAAAGAGTATGCTCTTATCGGCATGAACAGCACCTATGGAAATCCTAAAGAAGGCCTCAAGAAGAGTGTCGATCTTTTCGATACACAACTTGCTGAGCTTCAGTCTTACGTAAAAGACAAAGAGGCGGCCAAAAGTCTTGTTAGTGTCAAAAAGCTGTGGCGACCTATCAAAAAGACTGTATTACAAAAACCTGACATCAAAAATGTCTCGGCTTTGCAGCATGACCTTGAGACGCTCCTCAAAGCAGCCCACAAAAGTACACTGCTCATTGCCAAAGCCTCCAAAACAAAAGCAGGAGAGATCGTCAACATCTCAGGCAGACAGCGCATGCTCTCTCAACGGATGGCCGGTCTTTATATGCTGAAAGTATGGGGTGTAAAGGACAGCGGGTTCGAGCAGAAACTTGAGACAGCGATGCAGCAGTTCTCTGCAGCACACAAGAAACTTCTCGCCTCACCACTCAACACCCCCAAGATCAACGAACTTCTGAAAAAAGTGGGAAGATCTTTTATGTTCTTTGAAGTCATGGGCCGCTCAAAGTCCAAAAAATACATTCCCAGCCTGATCAACCGTTCTGCCAACGAGATATTAAAGAACATGAACACCGTAACAGGGCTGTATGCCCAAGGTACGAAGAAGTAGGCTGCGATGTGTCAGACATGCCCTACAGACACATTTGACAAATATAGATACGATTCAAACAATATAGTGTGTTTCATCTTTATACCCTAAAAGTACAGAGATAAACGTAACCAAATACAGGCAATATTATCGTTGCAGGTATTATCTAAAAAGGAAAAAACATGTTCACCCTGATCAAACGTCTTATGACCCTTCTTATTTTCGGATCAATGTTACATACAACTCTTCTTTCTGCCAAAGAGTACTCTAATATTGAGCTGATGGAACTTGCCGGACAGCAGCGTATGCTTTCACAGCGTATTGCCAAAGACTATTTTTATATAAACAAGGGCGTCAACGTCTCCAAGGCAACCAAACAGCTCAAAAATTCCCTTCAGACATTTAACAAGTCCCAGCAGATCCTCTCCAAAAACATCAAAGATGATGAGATTAAGAACATGCTCATGTTCGTGGACATGAGCAGTGATGACTTCACTTCTATTGTAAAGCAGCCCTACTCACTCGACAATGCTGCTTTAATACTCGATCTAAGTGAATCTATGCTCGAAGGCAATCAATACGTTGTCGATGCGCTAAAAGAAAAAGTAAAAGCACACAACTCATCGCTAGTGGATATTGCCGGAAGACAGCGTATGCTTTCTCAGCGTATCGCCAAATACTACATATCCTATCAGGCCGGAATTAAAGACAAAAACAGCATTGTACAGATGCAAGAAGCCGTTCAGGACTTTACAACAGCCAATAATCTTCTTATGGTAAACAAGACTAATACTCCCGCTATCAACACAGAGATCAAGAAAGTCGATAGATTGTGGAAAATCGTCTATAAGTTTTATCTTAACATCGAAAAAGGCGGTCTGCCGATCATCGTATACAACAGTACTGACGACATCATGAAAAAGATGAACAAGATCACCAAAATGTATGTTCAACTGGAAAAATAATCATAAACTATAAGGAGTCTGAGATGATACCATTTAAATCCATGACAAAAGAGGGGCTTTTTGCCATCTTACTTTTAAGCGCTCTTCACCTTGGTGCAGCGACACGCAGTGATGTTAACCTTCTCGAAGCATCTGAGGACATCAGGTTCATCAGTCAACAGATCGTCAAAGACTACTTCTATCTGGTTCAAAACCATCAGAACAAGAGTGTTATGAATGATCTTCACAAGGGCATCTCTCAACTCGACACTAAACTTCGTACCATTGCCTCGGCTACCAACAGCGAAGACACCAAGAACATCCTGACCTTTTTAGCCTATAGCCGGGATCAGATCGATGAGACGATCTCAGACAACTACAGTACAGATAATGCGGCTTTGATGCTCGATTACAGCGAAGCCCTTTTGGAAGGTGCAGAGTCTATCGCGGCAGAGCACAGCTATCAGTTCTCTACAGAAGAGGAGATGCTCATCAATATCAAGAAGATGCAGTATCTTATTGAACGTATGAGCAAGTATTATATGACCTTTCAGCTGGGCATTAATGATCTTAATAACATCAAACAGTTGCATGAAGCTGTTGACACTTTTGAACGTGAACTTGAACTGATCAACGCATACGGATATACCCAGGAACAAGCATCTATTCTGACAACACTCAACCGGTTCTGGCCTATTGCAAGAAAATTCTATCTTGATTCCGACAAGGCAAAACTGCCGAACATACTCTACCTTTCCGCCGATCATATTGAAAAAACGCTCACTGATCTTGAGTTGTACCATAATCAGAACTTATAAGGGTAAAGGCAATTATTATGAAATTTCTACACAACAAACTTACTGAAGTCATCATTTTAGTCCCGATCATTGCTATTTTTGCATTTGCCGGTTACTACCT
>JALSUN010000262.1 GCA_027061425.1 Helicobacteraceae bacterium | reverse complement strand
CTTTAAGTTCAGTGCATGAAGATCATAAAAAGTTCATACATTCACTGCCGACGTATGTCAACTCGGCTTTTATTTACAAACTTTTGAGCGGTCCAAAAGACTATATTACTGATTACTGTATGCAGCAGCTTGATGAGACACTTAACAGTGCCTGGGAAAACGATGTGTTGGGGGCAATACCGCTCTCAAGTAACCATAACCTTCTCATGGCACTGTTTGATGAGAAAAAAGGACTTGTGTGGCAGTATGTCAATGGTCCGTTAAAACCTTTTGTCAAACGCAGCCGTTATGGCTACAGTGCTAAAAAAGTTTCGGGTTACAAACTGCAGATTAGCACGAAGTTCTTACGTTACATCAACAGTGGTATCAACCTCTTGAGCGTCTACAAACCCAAGTATGACATCTCTATACAGACCCTTCCTTTTGATATTAATGATGATGCAAAAATAGAACCCAACTATGTCAACTTGCATCTCAGATGTGCGGCATCAGACTACATCATAAAAAATGAGAACTATAGTCACACCAAGGAGTTTACCTGGATACCAAGTGAGTGTGGGAACACGACGCTTACATTTGGTTTTAAAGGCTTTAAGGTTACCAAGACGTACAAAGGTGAAAATGGATTTTTGTACTTCTTAAAAGACTTTAGATCAGGAACTAAAACCTTTAAGGTTAAAGCTCTTGATCGAAGGATCCCTGAATTAAAACAGAAAAATATTAAGTACATTAAAGTCAGTTACAACATATCAGGCGAAGGCAAGATCTTGAAGTTGTTAAACAGAACCCCTTACAATGTGCCTAAAAAAGTGGTGGTCTCCAAATGAGCCTGACAGAGAAAATGCAGGTCTCTCTTTTTGGAAAACATCCCTCAAGCAGTGAGTACCTGCACATCGATGTCAGCTCAGACTTTATGAATGCTGTTTGCAGATGGGTGGAGACCGGGTATGAGACCCTGCTTCAAAACAGGCTTGCAAAAAAGTCCACAGAGGTACATCATTTCTGTTTTTTTAATGCACAAAAGGAGAGTATGATCTGCGGAAGCATGAAGATGAGTCATGACAGTAGGCAGCGACAGTATCCACTGGTTATTGCTGTTGAGGTGACTGACTATACTACTTTTTTTGATGCTCAGGAGGCAGTGGTGTTCTCAAAAGAGATCTGCAGTGAGATTACAAAACTCCTTCGACTCGAGTGTGACGTGAGCAGCTTAAAAGAGGCATTAAAACAACTTTCACTGTATGCACCTACTTGCATAACAGAAGAGACTACGCCTTCATCCATCTTTATGAACGAAGACTTTTCTGAGACAAAACTTTTTTTCAGACCACTAGAGATCAATGACTTTATAACAACAATGAGGTAAATTATG
>JALSUN010000261.1 GCA_027061425.1 Helicobacteraceae bacterium | reverse complement strand
AGTACATGGGTAACCCACTTCATGATGGTTCTCGTGGTCGTAACTGTGCTAAGGGTTATGCAACCCTTTCTCAGATGTATGATCCAGACCGTATACCTTTCCCACTAAAAAGAGCTCCAGGTTCTAAACGTGGTGATGGTAAGTGGATTCGTACAACATGGGACGAAGCTATGGAGACAATTGGTAAGAAGATGCATGACACTCTTGCTGTAGGAGATGATCTTTCCAAAAAGTCTATGATCTATCATGTTGGTCGTCCAAACGAAAATGGTTTTGGACACCGTGTACCACACTCTATGGGTATTGACGGTTACGACTCTCATACAAACATCTGTTCTGCAGGTGCGCGTCAGGGTTCTATCCAGTGGGCAAATGATGACCGTAACTCACCGGACTGGGCAAACGCAGAACTTGTGTTCCTTCAGTCTTCCCATGCTGCAGATGCAGGTCACTATTTCCAGCAGTCTGCTGGTCTGATCGCTGATGCACGTAAACGTGGTGCTAAGATGGTTGTTCTTGACCCGCGTCTTTCTAACTCTGCAGGTATCGCTGACCTTTGGTTGCCGGTATGGCCAGGTACAGAGACAGCACTTTACCTTTATCTTGCAAATCGTGTATTACACGAAAAAGATATTAATGGTGAAGACCTTGTTGACCATGAGTTCGTTAAGAACTGGATCAACTGGGACCGTTTGATGGCAGATAAGAAGCATCTTGAAAAAATGGTTGGTTTTGATTACATCAAAGCGGTACCAAAAGATGACTCTTATGAGTCTTTCATCGAGATGATGAAAGAGATTTACGCTCCATTTACAAAAGAGTATATTGTCAAAGAGTGTAAGCTCGAAGGTTTCGAGTACAAACTTGACGAACTTTTCGAGATGTACATCAATGCAGGTAGCAAGATCGCTACTTACATCTGGCGTGCAGGTCCAATTGCCCACCGTGGTGGTTGGATGATCGCCCGTTCTGCATTCCTTAGCCTTGCGCTTCGTGGTGCACTTCGTGGTGATATCGGTGGCGTTTCTTGGCACCACTGGCACGAGATCTCTGTTGCCGGTAAGGGTGAAAAAGCTACTGTTGCTGGTGAACGTCCTCCTAAAGTCGATGCTTGGAATGAGTTGGCATGGCCACCAGAGTACCCACTCTCTTCATATGAGATGAGTATGTTGCTTCCACACCTTCTTACAGACATTGAGTGGCAAGAGAAATGGAAGAAGAAGGGGCTTAATATCCCTACGAAACTTTCAGTTTGGTTCCCACGTATGTACAACCCAGTTTGGATTAATCCAGATGGTTTCCGTTGGATCGAAGTCCTTAAAGATGAGAAGAAAGTTGAACTTACGTTTAACCTCTCTCCTACTTGGTCTGAGACAAACTGGTACTGTGACTACATCTTGCCAGTAGGTCTTGCTGGTGAGCGTAATGATCAGCAGTCTACACCTTCTAAACCTGAGCAGCGTATCGAGTTCCGTCAAGCGGTTATTCGTGTTGCAGCTGAGCGTATGGGTTGGAAAGCGAAAGATCCTTCACGTGCTACACTAGAAGCACACATGAAGTTTGGTCTTGGTGAAGTGTGGGAAGAGAGTGAATTCTTCCCTAACCTTATGGTTCACCACGTGGATAAAGATGGTAGCCTTGGCGTACGTAAGTACTGGGCTTCTAAGAAAGATCCATCTCGTGCAGTTAGTGTACCTGAGTACTTCGATGCAGCAATGTCACTTCTTCCTAAGCTTTATGTAGCGGCGAAGAAGATGTACCCTGATGCTGAGTTCCCTGTCTATGAATACATGAGTGTACATGGTGCATGGACTGAGAAAAAGAACGTTTACAAGCCACAAGAAGATGAACTTGAGATCCAGGGGCAGTATGTTCTTGCGCACGGTAAGAAGTACCATAAAGACGAAATCAGACAAGATGAGTTTGGTGCGTTGATGGTTGACCATGAAGGTAAAGAGAAAGCCATAGGTGTAGAGATCGATGGTAAACTTTACTCTGGTTTCCATACTCTAAGTAAGAAACTCGAGCTTTACAGCGAGTGGTTTGCAGAGTGGAAATGGCCAGAATATGCGATTCCTATGTACCCAAGAAACGAAGGTGAATATGACAAGATGATCCACCTTGTGACTCAGGTTCACCATAGATATATGAACAAAGAAAACGAATTTGCATTGAACACGGTTTTCCGTCTTCCATACAACATTCATACACGTTCTGTGAACTCTAAGCACCTTATGGAGATCTCTCAAAACCATAACCCTGTTTGGATCAACACGGTAGATGCTGATCGTCTTGGCATCAAACGTGGTGAAGCGATCAAGGTTGAGATCGTTGATACAGTGTCTGAGCTTAGCTCAGGTTACTTTATCGCGATGGCTGTACCTACTGAAGCGACAATGCCAGGTGTTCTTGCGAACTCTCACCACGCGGGTCGTTGGAAACTAACGGAAGCTGTAGAGATTCCTGGTTTCGAGCACAAGCTTGGTGTTATGGGTATCGGTTCTCCTCTTTATGAGATGAAAAATGACGGTAAGATTGGTTCATTGACACCAACTAAGGGTATTACACCTCGTCACGATATCTGGAAGTTTAAAGAGTTCAACAAAGACCTTGACAACATCTGGTGGGATGGTCTTTCTGGTTCATGGCAAAATGCTGTGGCGCCTACGCACGCTGACCCTATTGCGGGTAACCATGCATGGCACCAGAAAGTTGTTATCACTAAAGCATCTGCAACAGATAAGATTGGTGATATCACTGTTAACTATGAGAACAACTTTAAGACGTACCAAGCATGGAGAGACAAGCTTACACGCCCTCTTGAAGCTGGTGACAAATTACGTCGTCCTCAACATATCAAACGTCCTGCCGTTCCGCTTTCAGATAAAGCTTACGCAGTAGACATAAGCTAGACCGTTAAGTGCCCCTTGAGGGGTGCTTGGCTATACTCCAACAACTTTTCCAACTGGGACTTTTTTAATGCAAGAAATTTTAAACAACCAACAAGCACGTATCAATATATATGCACTTCTATCACGTCTTTTGATGAGTGAACCAGACAAAACGTTATTAGAGACAATTGAAAACGATGAAAATATCATGGCTTTTTTTCCTAACTATGCCAAGTGGGAACGTCGCAATGAGTTTAATCATGATGAGCTTCTTGAACAGTACATCAATGTTGACTTTACTAACCTTTTTCTACTCCATATGGTGCCTTATGAGTCATTTTATATGCGTGAAGATCAGATGATGGAGACTGCGGGTGAAAACCCAGTACTTCAGCTTTTTAACGACCATGACTTCCGTGTAGATCTTGGAAAAGCACGTGCTGTCAGTGTAGACCACATCGGTATTGAACTAGAATTCATGTACCTGCTGTGTGATTCTGAACGTAAAGCTTTAGAAGATGATGATAAAGCGACCGCTTGTGCTATTGCTAAAATCCAGCAAAAGTTTCTCAAAGAGCACCTTCTTGAGTGGGCTCCAATGTTTTTATTAAACATGAAATCAGAAGCGGGAACGGCTCTCTATTTTGATGTTGCAGAGTTTGCTTTAGAGTTTATGTTAAGTGACTACGAGTATCTTAATGCTTTAATTAAAGAAGATGGATGTGATTACACGGTATGAGTCTACTCACTTTAGAAATCGGTCGCTGTGTCAGAACTACTAACAAATTCTCTACCTGTGAGAAGTGTGTAGACGTCTGTCCTGTTGAAACCATAAAAATTAGTGAACATCTTCCCTCTTTTGTTCCTAATGATTGTGTAGGATGCGGTGGCTGTCTTGCTGCTTGTCCTGACGCTGCTTTTAAACTTGACAGCTTCTCTCCACTAAACTACATCTTCTCTTTTTTAGAGAAAAAGAGTGTCGTGGCGACATGTAAAGAAGAGATCCCCTGTTTGGCCGCTTTAAGCACTGAAGAGATCTTGAGTCTCTCCCTTTTAAGTGAGACACCTGTTGTCTTTGACAAAGCATATTGTGCTGAGTGTTCTATCGCTAAGCCTAATATGAACCTCATTGAAACGCGTATTGAAGAGGTAAATTTTCTTTTAGAGGCGATGGAAGTAGAGAAGTCTGTTCGTTTTGAGTCTGTAGAACTTAGTGTTGAAGAGGAGAAGATCGAAAGTGATCGTCGTGCCTTTTTTGCCAAGGCATCTATAAAAGAGGCTGCCAAAGCGAAGCAGGTCTTTGAAAACAAGGTAGAAGCTTTAAGTGAAGAGCTTAAAGAACATAAAGCCAGTGTAGAAGATATACAGAGTATTCGTGCGAAAGTCGTTCCGGATCGTCGTAAATTACTTCAGATGGCGATGAAACGTGCGGGTATACCAAGTCAGTTTCATAAAATCGATGCTAATGACATCTCCTTTGTCTCTCAAAAAGTGATTGATGAAGAGAGCTGTACTAACTGTCAAATGTGTTATCGTATCTGCCCTACAGGTGCTTTAAGCAGTGACAAGTATGGTGGGTTTATTGATTTTGATGCCATTAACTGTATAAAATGTCAAAGCTGTCATGATGTGTGCGAGCCTGACTCTATTACGATTAAAAATGTTTTTTCTTTAGAGCAGTTGTTTAAGCCAAAGCGTGAGCAGCTCATAAAGTTTAGTGTAAAGCGTTGTGATGAGTGTGGTATGCCATTTGTCTACAGAGGCGGCGAGATGATGTGTGATCGCTGCCGTGTTGAAGAAGAGGAGGCCCACGAATTATGGGGGATCAAACAGTAACTGAAACAGGTATTCCTACGATGAATGCCGAAAACAAACTCTCAAACAGAAGTCTGTTATTTGGATTGATAGCTGAGAGCGCACAAAGCAATAGACTCTTTGTCATCTTAAACCGTACCATTAAAGCCAACAGCGCTGATGCGATGATCATTCCGATGAATATCCGTCCTGATGACCTTTACTTTACTGTATCTAACATGAAGAAGTCACATGTTAATGGCTCTTATATCGCTCAAGAGTATCAAGAAAATGTGATGGATCTTTTAGAGACACAAGATGGGCTGGTACGATTAAGCGGTGCCTGTGACTTTGTACTGCGTGACGGTGAAACTTTAGGTGGTAGCTTTCTATTGCCACAAGCAGTCAAGCAGTTAGTTGAAGAACAATCCATCAAGAAGATTGCGATTATAGGTGCTGGTGCGTTAGCAAGAGGTTTGGCCTTAACTTTAGATGCTTTTGAACTGCATTTTTACGATCCTGAGATCGAGCGTATTATGAAGAGTTCTGAGCAGATTGGTAAAGAGCTTGACATCAATCGTATCGATGATGATTTGCCAACAGACTTAAGCACATACGATCTTGTCATCAACACCTTGGATGACAAGGTGTTTGCACAGACACGTTTTGCTTCTTTGGTGCTAGACCTTGGTGTAGATGAGGCTTATAAGATAGTAACCAAACGCTGTGTTACAGAAGATGCAAATGCAGAGTACCTTGACTTTAATGTGCTTTTAGAGCCACTTAGTCAGCTAATATATACTAATTACATAAAGGATTAATAATGAATGAAGCAGATATCAATGAATTTAGAAGTGAATTTGAAGCGATAAAAAAACAGGCACTAGGTGACTGTGATGATGGTTCTTGTGAAACACCACAAGAGTCTTTTGATGACTATCCGGATTATGTACGTGCGATTTATGCAGAGGTTATGCCTCCTATTAAAAGTGGTATCTACTTCTCTCGTTGGGATGTTAAAGGTATGGCGTCAGAAGTAGATGAGCATATCGTTATGGATACACGTGAGCGTATGTTCCAACACTTTATGCGTTTTATTGGATCGCCTGAAGATATGACCAATGTTATCGAGCAGTTTGACAAGCACATCGATATGAAATGTGATATGTACCGTGAATACAGTGAAAAGTATCCCTCTTCAAAAGAGATATTTGATGTAAAAATTGAAAAAGCAGACCGTGCTAAAAAGTATCTGCAAAAAGTTTACGCTGACTTCTTTGTTTAAGAGACAGGCCCCTCGTAATTAGATGAAAATTTTTCTTCTTTTAGTTGTGGGATTCTTTTCACTCTTTGCTACAGATATGCAGTATAACAAAGGAGAGATGCTTTACTTCTCGAAATCTTGTAACAGTTGTCATGGCCCTTCAGCAGAAGGGGGCAGTGGTACACCACGTCTCTCTCATAAAAAACAGAACTATTTAAAATCACGACTTTACTATTTTAGAAAAGGGAAGGTATCTTCTCAACAACAAGAGGTGATGGTGCAGTTTACTTTAAAGCTCTCTGATGCAGAGATAGAAGCTTTAAGTTATTTTCTTTCGTATCACAAGAAAAGCGATACCCAAGGAGTCTCCTCTGAACTCTTAGGCGGATTTGGCTCCTAATATTTATGTTGATTAGGCTTCTTATTGTAAAATAAAGGAATCATGTAAGAAAGGTGACTGTGGAAAATTTTGAATTTCAATACCCTTTCGTCTTTTTACTATTTCTGCTAATCTTTTGTATCTACCGTTGTCCCGCATCACTTAAAAAAATTATCTTTCCGCATATCGCTCTTTTTAGTCGACATACAAATTGGTTTAACAGAGAGCGCCTCTTATATACACTGATCTTTACACTGATGGTGACTGCGTTAGCTTCTCCCATCAGTTACGATCAGAAAAGTTCACAAGAACGCAAAGGTAGGGACTTGGCTTTTGTTATTGATGCGAGTGGTTCTATGGCAGAGAGTGGCTATGATGCAGAAGATCGCCGAAGAAGTAAGTTTGACGTTGTCAGAGAGATTTTGAGACGTTTTGTCGCAGAGCGTTTTGATGACAATGTGGGTATCACTGTTTTTGGGACCTTTGCCTTTTCAAGTGTTCCTTTGACTTATGATATGAAAGCGGTGGCCTTTTTGCTAGATTATCTTGCAGTAGGTATAGCGGGAGAAAATACAGCTATAGGAGATGCCATCGCTGAGGCCACACGCCTTTTAGAGAAGGGTGATGCTAAAAACAAGGTGATGTTGCTGATGACTGATGGACAGCAAAACAGTGGAGCAGTCTCGCCTAAAGAAGCGGTTTCCAGAGCTTTGAAAGCAGGCATTAAAATTTATACTATTGGTATTGGAAAAGCTGGTGAGTATGATAAATCCCTCTTAGAACGTATTTCTAAGGATTCTAACGCAAAGATGTTTAGTGCAGAAAATGCAGATGAACTCTCCAAGGTCTATGACGAGATTGATACACTTGAGCCGAGTCTCATACACTCTGAACACTACTTAAATAAAAGACCCTATTATATGTATCCCCTTGTGCTTGCGATGATGCTTTTACTTTTTCTTCTGAACAAGAGGAAGCTGTAATGAACATCTTATATCTGTGGGTATTACTCCTTTTACCACCACTATACTTTATGTATAAAAAACATCTTCAAGAGATCAAAGAGGCACCCTTAGTGGATGATACCAAAGTGGGTGTAAGACAGGTCCAACTTCTTTACCTCTCACTCTTTTTTATCATCATCAGTTTAAGCCGTCCTGTTATAGAAAACAGTCGCGTCGATGAGAAGTTTGATGCACAAGAGTTTATTATTGCGATAGATGCTTCGTTTTCTATGCAGGCAGATGATCTTAAACCCTCACGCTATATCGTGGCGAAGCAGGGGATTGAAAAACTTCTAAAAATACGTCCTATGGACAGGTTCGCACTTTTTGCATTTACCTCCAATGCACTGCTTATCTCACCACCAACAACAGATACCGCCATCAGTATGATGGCGCTTGATGCCTTAGAACCTAAGTATATCTTAACTAAAAGTACCAACCTTAAGTCACTTTTTACGACGATAGCCAAGAGTAACTTTGTAGAAAAGAAGCTTATAGTCTTTACTGATGGTGGGGATGAGCATAATGTTGAAATGTTGGTTAATCTCTGTAAAAATAGTAATATCATCCTTTATATTGTTGCTACAGGTTCAGATGCAGGGGCCTCTCTGAAACAAGATAACAGGGTACTGCGTGATCAGTATGGTGCCTTGGTCATCTCTCGTATCAATCCGATTTTAGAAGAACTTGCCAAAAGAACTGGAGGGGCTTACTTTAGACTTGACAGTAGTGACTTAAGTGTTATAGACACACTTGCAAGAAGTATAGAGACCCAAAAAAGTGAAGAGACCAATGTCACTGTCAAGAGTTATCTGGAGCTTTACTTCTTGCCTCTCATCATGGCATTGTTGCTCTTTTTAGTTGCCATTACAAACCTACATCAACGTTATTTTTTAGCGTTGACACTTTTAATGCTTCCTTATCCACCACTACACGCTCACCCTCTAGATTTCCACTATATAAAAACGGCGACACAGGCTTACAACAAAAAAGATTATGAAAAGGCTATAGAGGCTTACAAACGCGTGACACCAAGCACTAAAAGCTACTTTAATCTCGGCAGTGCCTATTATAAACTCGGTGACTACAAACGTGCTATGAAGTACTTTGCGCTGATAGAGAGCAGAGACAAGGTACTCAAGCAACATGTTTTTTACAACATGGGCAATTGTGCTGTACGGTTAGAACGTTATGACAGGGCTAAGAAGTACTATCAGCAGGCTTTGACCTTAGGTGAAGATGCAGATGCCCGTTACAACTTACGACTGATAGAAAAGATGCAACTTTATCATAAGACCAATGTCTCTGACATGTTGCCTCAGCGTGATGCTAAAAGAAAAAAGAACAGCTCGAAAAAGCTTAACAGCGAAGATGATGAACAAGAAGAGGGAAGCTCAAAAGGCAACTCTAACCGCCAGTCTGACCAGAGCAGTGCAGGCGCAGGTAGCTCTAAAAAAGGTGAGACTAAAAAAGCAGACCAGACAGACAACAGCAGTAACGCTAAAAGTGAATATAAGGTAGGTTACAAACTTTATGAGCTTATTAATAAAGGATACACAGATGAACAAGAACCTTGGTAAGATCTTACTCTTTTTGTTAGTACCACTTCTTTTAGGAGCCGACAACTCTCTGGCCTCTTACCAGTTCAGTGTTAGCAAAACAGATGTTTATGAGCGTGAGGCAGTTGAAGTCTCTTTTAGTGCACAACAAAAAGATCACGAAGATGTGATGTTCTTTTTTCTAGAGGCAAAACAGAGCGATGATTATGAGATCTCACTACTGAACAAGTCCACAAAAAAACTTGGATACCACAACGTTACAACAACATTTAATTACCTGTTGTTTCTTAAAAAGCCAGGTCAGGTCCATGTGGATTTTGACTTTACGATTAAAACAGCAAGTGATGATGCTGTGGCGCAGATCTACGTAGGCAGTCGTGACAATGTCAAACTCATCGAGACTACAGACACTGTTGTGAACATTGATCCGCTTTCTTTTAATGTGAAAGGAGTTGAGGCAGGAACCTCTTTTGTGGGAGATTTCAAAATATCTTCAAAAGTGAGAAGTGAAACGGTTGATCAGTTTAGTACAGTACAAGTGAGTTACATACTTAATGGTGTAGGGTATATAGATAAAAAGAGAGAGCCACTCCCTCCCATCAAAGGTGCTACTCTTTTTGATGACATTGTAGACCACACTTTTAAAGCCACTAAAAATGGTTATGTCATTGAGCGTGAGTTTGCTTACGCTATTAGTGCAGATAAGAGTTTTACACTGCCTAATATCCGTTTAAAGGCCTTCTCTCCACGTACTCATAGTTATTATGAACTGAGTACAAAAGAGACGCCTATCACTATAGATAAGATTGATCCCAAAACATTGCTTGATGATAAAGAGTCACCAGCACCTACTGCTTATGATTTTAGCTGGATCAAAGACCTTTTTATCGCTGTGTTTATATTTGTAGCAGGTTTTTTGACAGGAAAGTTTAGTGAAAGTTTGCGTTTTAAGTGGTTAGAGCGGAGTGAACGTTTTAGTGATGTTAAAAAAAGTAGTGATGCCAAGACGCTTTTGAAGGTGTTACTCGTGCAGTATAAAGCGAAAGAACTTGCACCTTATATTAACACTTTAGAGATGATGGTCTATAAAAGCTCTAAACAGAACTTTAAAGAGGTTAAGAGAGAAGTGCTAAAACTACTGCACAGTCTTTAAAAACTACTATAAATGGGTGTTAATATCAACAAATTATTGGTAATTAACAAAAAAGAGCATGAAATTACTATAAACCCTAGCCAAAGTAACTTTTTTTAGCTAAAATTACGCTTATGAGACCTATTGGATATTTAGTATTAATTAACAACGAACACCCTGACACTATCGCTTTTGATAAAGAGCTTTCACTCTCTATCGCCAAAAAGTTTAATGCAAAAGCTATGAAGTATGTTGAGAAACATTATTCTGAACGCTTGAGTGCTTCAGAGCTGGCAAAGATGCTGGCTTTTGACAACACTGAGACACGTGAACAGGTTCTTGACCGTCTACGTTCTGAGCTTAATGATTTTTGGAAGTTAACCCTCTAATAAAGCACACCTTGTGCTTTACACTATACCCTAACTACTTCTCTTTACTACGATGATGTTTTTCGTATAAACTTTTTCTCTTTTCTTGAAGTCTGTCTCTGATGCTATTGACCTTGTTTATCTCTTTATTCTCGAGATTGACTTCAGTCTTATCTATCTCTTCACCTACTTTGACCTCTAACATCTCTGACTTACGCATGGCCAATATTTGTGAAGGAAAGACACTGCGATGTCCGGAGATAAGAAAACTTATCACAGCACTTAAGGCAGCATAATGGGCCATCTCCAGGCCAAAGAGCTCAACAGCCATAATCGTCGCTGCTATAGGTGTATTTGTAGCACCAGCAAGAACACTCACAAAACCTAAGGCCCCAAAGAGTGCAACGTGTTGTGGGTCTATAAAGGCTCCAAACGCATGACCACTACTGGCACCTATGTAGAAGATAGGGGTGATAATACCACCGCTTCCTCCTACCCCGAGTGTTAGTGAGGTAAAGAGCGTCTTGAGTAAAAAGGCGTACCATGGAAGGTTTTGCGCATATTGTGGATTGGGGTTGAGTATATCGGCGATACCATTTAAACTTAGTCCAAGATACTCCTCTCCAAAGAGAAGTGCCAGTACAACAAGAATGATACCTCCACCAAAAGCTTTATAGTAAGGGTGTATGGGGATTTTTTTAATAAATTGGTGAGAACGGTTGAGTGAAGTTACTAAAATGTCAGATATAAATCCAAAAAAGAGGCCACCTAAAACTACTTTAGCAATAAGAGGTAAGTCTAGCGTGACATCTTGATAAAAGTGTAGGTCAAAATAGGTGTAGTCTATACCTAGCAGTTGGGCCGTTGTAAAGGCAGCAAAACCTGCTATAAATGATGGGAGTAGTACATCATACATAATGACACCAATGATAAGAACTTCTACTCCAAATATAGCACCAGCGATAGGGGTGCCAAATACAGAGGCAAAGCCAGCACTGATACCACAGATAACCAGTTTTTTTCTGTCATGTTTTGAGAACTTTAAAAGTGTTGAGAGTCCAGAGGCAACACCCGCACCTATCTGTGCAGCAGGCCCCTCTTTACCAGCAGAACCACCAGAGAAGATGGTAATGACCGTAGCTAAGAGTTTTATGGGGATGACCGCGAGGTTGATCTTGCCATGCTCTTTATGCACAGCATCTATGACCTTTTCTGTTCCATGGCCTTCAGCAGTTGGCGCAAAGGTCTTGACAAGCCAGACAGTTAGTAGCAGGGCAAAAGGTAGTAGATAATAGTAGTGAAAAGGGACTAAGGCACGGCTCTGGTCAGAGTATTGTAAAATTTTAAGAAAAAAGGTGACAACAGCACCAATGATGACGCCAATAAACGAAGAGAGAAAGACCCACTTGAGGACACTGAAAAATATAGCGGTCTGTTCGGTGATATGTTTTTGAATCATAATGCCCTTAATAGTGTTGGAATTTACCTTTAAAGAAAGTTTACAAGACCTGACATTAAAATACCCTGCCAAATAATTGCAGTGGTGATACCTGCTGCAATACCGGCTAAGACATCATCAAACATTACCCCATAACCTCCTGGTGCTTCTCTGTCTATACGACCTATGATGGAGGGCTTTTTTATGTCAAAATAACGAAACAGTGCAAAGCTCAAGATGATTTGGATAAGCATGCCATTGTTGATAATGAGAAGTTCATTAAAGGGTGTGAAAATGCCTGGTGCAATGGAAAGTGCAAACCATATTCCCACCAACTCATCTATAACGATGCGGCTATCATCATGGGTATGGGACTGTTTTTGATACTTCTCTACAGCCTTTACCCCGACTAGAGTTAAAAAAAGTGCTGCTAAAAAGAGGGTCTGTGGCCCAAGATAGGCGAGGATCAAGATACCAAAGGGGAGTGATGCCAGTGTACCAAATGTCCCTGGAGCCTTGGGCGTAAGGCCACTATAGCCTACGGTTAGAAAAAACCAATTCATGTATGGATGTCCTTAAATTATGTGAGTGAGGTCGTCTGATAAAGCTTCATAAGCTCTTCATAAAAATCTTTTTCAGTGTGTTCTTCAAGCAGACCTGTCACAGGCATGATGTCATAGTACAGTTTTTCAAGGTTTTTAAAACGATCAGGAAAAAGTTCAGACAAGATGATGGCAGCGATCTCTTTACGCATCAAGACAGCAGGTGGTAAAAGCCCCAGCTTGATAAGTTCTAAAATAGAGTCTGAGTGGTAAGAGATGTGGTGATGTTGACCATGTGGGCAGGTCTTGGTACTCACTAGGGTCTTACACTCATTGCAGTAGACATACTCAGAGGCAATGTCTATCTCAATGTTAAGAGTCGTGAGACGATCAATGACAGACTTGTTGGTGTTTTGATCGTAGTACATTCCTACACCTGCATGGTTCTGTCCGATAGTGAGGCGGTTACATCCAAAGTTTTTAGCCACTATTGCATCAATAATCACTTCATTGTAACCTGCAAAGATGTAGCTGTTTTCAAGAGGAATAATAATTACTCTGTTGGTAGGTAAAAAGTTCTGTACAAAGTACGAAAGGGTCTTAAACCGCAAATCGTACTGTAAATCAGTGTTATTAAATGGCTTTAACAAAAAGATGACGACGAGATCTGTTTTATCTAAAGCTTGACGAATAAGGCGTTCATGGGCGCGGTGGAGTGGGTTGGCTCCCATCATAATAGCAGTAACATGTTGTGCACTGATACGCTTTTTGGCCTCTTCTATCCGCTCTTTACGGGCAGTGATAGAGGCAAGGTCTATCTCAAAATCTCCACATACCGCGATTTTACCCAGACGTTTATAAGTGGATTTTACACCGGGGTGTTCTAGGTTATCTGTGCCATAAATCTGGCGGACACGCTCTTTAGGGTTGATTTCAAATACCTCTTCAACTACAAGGTATCCCACCTCTTGGTTATCAGTAACTAAAATGAGTTTGTCTCCAGGTAAGGCTGATGCAAGAACTTCTTGGTTGATCTTACCACTTGGTGCCAGTAGAAGAGGAAAGGGGAAAAGTTTTTGGTTAAAGGAGCCATGTTGCAAGACCTCTATGGTCTGTTTTTTATTCATAAGGGAGGTGACAGGGTAGAGAAGACCTGACTTGACCAGTCTTAAGGCAGAGAGTGCCTCTTGATCAATGTAAAGGGTGTTACTTTTTCTTAACGATGCCATATTTTTTTCTTTTCTCCCAGAGACTTTTACGAGAGATCCCTAATTTTTTAGAGAGTTCGGTGTCTGGAAACTTGTGTTGATAATTTAACACAATATATTTGACATAGTCTTCTATTGGGAGGATATCACCTTGTTCGAAGACGTTGTTGTCACTTTTTATCTCAATTACCTGATACTCCATCTCTTCATCAATGGTATCGGTGCTAGAAACGATGACTTCACGACCTTCAATATGGTCAAAAAATGCTTTTTTATCACCTTTTTTGACAGCTTGAAAATCGTTGGCATAGATTAGGGTACTTGCAGGAAGCTTCTCTATTTCACTAAAGGCTGTGGGTGAGGCTAAAGAGACAAAGTGCAGGGTCTTAGTATGGACTTCTGCGTAGGAGAAGGCAAAGGCATCAGTATATTTTTGAAAGTTGCTAGAGATGAAAATAGGGACCTCTAAGGTAGTGAGGTCCTCATTGATGTTAATACCATTAAAGACATGCTTAAGATAACGTTTATAGGTAGAATTTTGACGTTTTAGACGCTCATAATCTTGAAAATGCTCAATTTTACGAATGAGCTCTTCTATCATAAAAGGTTTAAGTATGTAATCTTTTGCACCAGCAGCAAGAGGTTTAGAAACAGTGTCATTTGAGATATAAGAGACCATTAAGATCACTACGGCATCTTTGTACGCTTCTATAACAGGATAGATGTTTTGATCGTTGATACTTGTTGAGAGTAAGATAACATCATAAGGGATGCGCTTAAGGGCATCTTGAGTTGAAGAGCTCATCTCACAAATATGTCCAAGTTCACCCAGCTTAGCAGCAATACTCTGTGCCAGATAGATCTCATTTTCAATAATTAATATACGCATTTATTTTTGTGTCCAATCATAATAGTTTAATGTCGCGCTGGCCATAACGCCAACGCCTTCTTTACGGCCTATAAAGCCCAGTTTTTCTGTAGTGGTTGCTTTCACATTCATACGCACAGCAGGAATATGAAGAAGGTTTGCCAAGATCTTTCGCATGGACATTTTATAACTGCTTAAGCGAGGTGCTTCTGCAGCTATGGTCACATCTGCATTGATGATCACCAAGCCAAACTGCTCAAGTTTCAAGACAGTCTCTTTCAAAAGTTCTTTTGAGTCTACACCCTTATACGTGTCATCATTGTCTGGAAAAAGCATACCGATGTCGCCTAAGCCAGCAGCACCCAAAAGTGCATCTATAAGTGCATGGATGGCGACATCACCGTCACTGTGTGCTTTAAAGCCATAGTCAACATCAATTTTCACCCCACCAAGTACCATCTCTCTATCTGCTTCAAACGCATGCACATCAAAGCCATTACCCACTAAAGTAGCTGAAGAAGGTGTGTGGATGCAGGGAAGTTTTAAGAGATCATGGTGATAGGTGATTTTGTGTGCGTCTTCTGAACCATCAGTGAACAGACGTGAGCCCCCTTGTGCAACTATGGCAGAACTCTCATCTGTAAACTGTTCTGTAGTCTCTAGAGCTTTTTTCAGTACAGAGCATTTTGAAAGTTGCGGGGTTTGTATACGTAAAACATTATCACGATTTATGGTCTCATTCTGATAGACAACAGTGTCGGTGACTTTTAAAGTCGGAACAATGACATCCGCCTTCTCTTTTAAGTTGATAAGCTTTTCAATGATCGCAGTATCGATACAAGCACGGGCAATATCACTGACTAAAACATAGGGAGTGCTAACGTGCTCAAGGGCATTTTTAAGGGAGGTTTGACGACTCTCACCACCAGCAACAATTTTGTATTCACAAAAGTGTTCCATAAAAGCGACTTCGTTTTTATGTGAGGTGATGATAATGTTACTAAACAACGCAGTTTTTTCAAACTGATCTGCAACATATTGCCACAAAGGGGTATGGTCAATGCGTAGCCATTGCTTTTTAACAGGGAGTTTAAAACGGCTAGAATCGCCTGCAGCAAGTAAAATTAACGTGATATCAGACAACAACTCTCCTATTAATTTGAAACTGTTACGAAATTATACACATTGCATCCTTAACGTTTCAATAATATCTACTCTTTTAGTAACTATTGGTAACTTATTTAAGGGTGTAGAACTTCTAAAAGGGCTTATACCTTATAAAGAGGCGTCCTAGATTATAATGTCACCGTTAAATCGAGTAGTGCATATATTAAGAGATGCCCTTAAGTAGAGTTGAAACTTTTAGGCTTACTATTTGAGAGGTAAGGCTTTTTCAGTCTTATCAACTATATTACGATTATTATTTTATGGCAGTACGACAGACTTGTCTGCAGTGACTGCCGCATGGAGCATTTATTTATGAGAACAGAATGGTTAGCAAAGCGTAAAAATGACAAGACGCCAACACAGATGTATTATGCCAAAGAGGGTATTATTACTGAAGAGATGGAGTATATTGCAAAGTTAGAAAAACTGAGTCCTGAGCTTGTGAGAAGTGAAGTGGCACGTGGACGTCTTATTATCCCAGCCAACATCAACCATGCTAACCTTGAGCCTATGGCCATCGGTATTGCAGCAACTTGTAAGATCAACGCGAACATCGGTTCTTCAGCTATCGCTTCTGACGTTGAAGGTGAGATAGAGAAGATACAAGTTTCCCAACACTATAAAGCAGACACAGCTATGGATCTCTCTACTGGTGGAGATCTTGATGAGATCCGTCGTGGGGTTATTGACAATGCACATATCCCTATTGGTACGGTGCCTATTTACCAGATTATTGCTGACTGTAATGATAAGATCGAAGATCTTAACATTGAAGTTATGCTTGAAGTTCTTGAGCGTCAAGCAAAGCAGGGTGTCTCTTACTTCACCATTCATGCAGGTTTCTTATTAGAGACTATGCCTAAAGTGGCAAAGCGTAAGATGGGAATTGTAAGTCGTGGTGGTTCACTGATGGCAGCATGGATGATGCACTATCATAAAGAGAATCCTTTTTATACAGCATTTGATGATATCTTAGAGATATGTGCAAAATATGATGTTTCACTTTCTCTAGGTGACTCTCTACGTCCAGGTTGTTTAGCAGATGCCTCTGATGATGCACAACTCGGTGAACTTAAAGTACTGGGTGAATTAACACTTCGCGCTTGGGAGAAAAATGTTCAGGTGATGATCGAAGGTCCAGGTCATGTGCCTTTGAATCAGATCGAACGTAACATGAAGATCCAACGTGAGCTTTGTCATGAGGCACCATTCTATATCCTTGGGCCACTCGTTACAGACATCGCTGCGGGTTATGACCATATCTCTTCTGCTATTGGTGCAGCTATCGGTGGATGGCACGGTGCAAGTATGCTCTGTTACGTTACACCAAAAGAGCACTTGGGTCTTCCAAATGCTGATGATGTTCGTGAAGGTATCATCGCTTATAAGATCGCAGCACATGCTGCCGACATCGCCCGTGGCCGTGAAGGTGCACGTGATGTTGATGACGCGATGTCGGATGCACGTTATACTTTTGACTGGGAGAAGCAGTTTGAGCTCTCTTTAGACTCTGAACGTGCACGTGAGTACCATGATGAGACACTTCCTCAAGATGTATTTAAAGAGGCAGAGTTCTGTTCTATGTGTGGACCGAAATTCTGTTCATATAAGATCTCTCAAGACATCATGGACAACCCTGAAGCGATTCAGAAAATTGCTGACGAAGCAAAAGAGATGAACTTTTCAGCGTAATTAAAATACGCGGAAGTGTTGATATCTGCTGTCATTCCTGCGAAGGCAGGAATCAAACAGTTAGTACATCTTAAATATTAATGATTCTTTTATTCGTGGATTCCTGCATTCGCAGGAATGACGGAATAATGAGCTGGTTGAATATTTTGGTCTGCTCATTGTAACATCAACATGTTACAAAAAGTAAAATTTATCTTAAAAACATTGCATAATTCATATAAGACAATAATTGTCTTAATTAATTTCGCTAAAGTTCTATCAGCGCAACGGGTCTTGACTAATACCCATAAAATTTATAATAGGAAATATATATGACTGTAG
>JALSUN010000260.1 GCA_027061425.1 Helicobacteraceae bacterium | reverse complement strand
AGATCATCATCACAAAAAAAACGTGGGGCACCTAAGAAAAAAGCGGGACTCTCTGCTCAAGAGATCAAGAGACGCAAGTCTAAAAAGAGTGCTTTAGAGACAGTCTATAAAGAAGAGATCAAAGAGATGTTTATGCTCTGGTTTAAGAGACAAAAAGCTGTTGCTGGGCATGTAATGACCAAAACAGATGTCCTTAAAAACATCATTAAGAACTTGGATAAAAAGCAAGATGATGTCTTGGAGGTAGCGATGAACGACCTCAAAGCTGGTGGTTTTCTTGAAACCCAAGACGATGGGTTCTCTTTAGTGTTGACAGAAAAGGGCGCGGAGAGCCTTTAGGCGATTTTTAATGTTGGATGAGTGGTATGCTCAATTTTGAGCTACTCTTTTCTCCTGCCTATGGAAGTAGTCGTTTAAACTCTGGGTGTTTGTCTAGGTAGGCTACAGTGTATGAGCATAGAGGCTTTACTTTAAAACCGCATTTTTCAATGTCCTCTAGAGCATCTTTAGTTAATGCACCTGCAATACCTCTGCCCCCTAACTCTTTAGGTACTAAGGTATGGGTGATGTATAAAACACCGTCTTGGTTGTCATAAACAAATTGTGCTAAATGACCTTCTATATGGTACTCATACTGAGACTCTTTTTCGTTGTGAACTAATGTATGTTCTGACATGTTTCTTCCTCTTTAAAATGTAGTGATTATAAGTCTAGCGCGTAGTGCTTGAGTGTATCAAGGTCTATGATGTCTAACATCGCTATATGTGTGGAATGTATGAAGATTTTAGGTGCCATTCCATCTTTATGTGCTTGAACAAAACGTGGACCGGACAAACACCAACTTTCTCCTGGTTTTACCCCTAAAAAGTT
Organism: Helicobacteraceae bacterium; assembly: GCA_027061425.1. Lineage (GTDB taxonomy): Bacteria > Campylobacterota > Campylobacteria > Campylobacterales > Sulfurimonadaceae > Sulfonitrofixus. The sequence continues at coordinate 506 of JALSUN010000260.1, read as the reverse complement.
ATATTTTGGAATGGGTGTCGAGAGATCGTTTCCAGCTTGTTTGGAGTACTCTAAAAACTCTTTTGAAGCATAGATACAAACAGCATGTAAACCTCTGTTTTCTGCACTGGTTTGACAAGAACCATCTCTATAAAACCCTGTCATAGGTTTTGTACTACACGGTTCTAGTGTGCCTCCAAGTGCGTTAATCGGTTCATACATATATAACTCCTCTTTGTGAGTGTGATTGTAGCAGAGGAGTTTTAGTCTAGTTCAGGCACTTTTTTACTTGAGAAGTCTTTAAATTATTATTTAGTTTTAGGGTGGCATGTTACAATCACATTATAATTTAGTACCCCTAAAGGAACGTTATGCAAGAGGTAACAGAAGCATTTTTAGCACTAGGCGTTAAAGAGCCTTCCAAAATTAGTGACAAACAACTTACACTGCTTGACATCGATCTCTCTCAAAAAGAGAATTGGGAGGCACTAGCACTTGGAAAAAGTATCTCTGACGCCCGTGCAGAG
>JALSUN010000259.1 GCA_027061425.1 Helicobacteraceae bacterium | reverse complement strand
TTTCTAACTTCGTCACCACTCTAAAACTCTGATAGTTGTGTTCAAAACCATTTTTGAAACCATCATCTTTAAGACACTCATCAAGCGTGTCGCCGCCTACATGCCCAAAAGGGGTGTGCCCCATGTCATGAGAGAGGGCGATGGCCTCTGCCAAAGGCTCCTCAAGTCCAAGTTGAGAAGAGATGGAACGGGCGATTTGTGAGACCTCTAAGGAGTGGGTTAAGCGGGTACGAAAGAAGTCTCCCTCTTGGTTTAAAAAGACCTGCGTCTTGTACTCTAGCTTTCTAAATGAACCTGAGTGTATAACACGGTCTCGGTCACGTGCATAGGGGGAACGAAAATCATCATTGATACCGTAAAATCTCTCATGAGCCTGCATTATAATCCTTTAGCACATCTTATATCTGTCATTGTATCATTTTGAAGTCTACTATCAGTAACCTCTGTCACTACTCATATATAAGGTCGTCTCTCCATTTAGGGTGGTGAAAGTGTAAACGGTGGTCGCAGGTGTTAGAGACTATGGAAGTGTCAAAAGTTATAGTTCCTACCTGTAGCCAGTCATGGCGACCATCTGTTTTAGTACTGGCGACAGAGATATTAAATACTAACACTTCATTTTTATTCAAAGTGAACTCATCACGAAAATCATTAACACCTAGCTTGGTCTGATTGTCTTGTGCTTCTATCTTCATCCATCTTGGGGTCACAATAACACTGCTGTTTGACTCACCCAATTCCGAGATCTCATAAAGCTGACGGATCCCTGAGTTTTGATCTGCATCACTAAAGGCACTTGCTACTTTTGCACCATAAGCAAGTGCTGAAAAGACACTTCCTGTAAAGCTGACATCAGGCTCATTGGTCAGTTGTACATCTGTAAAGTATTCAGCATCTGTGCCACCAAGGTCATCAATAACAAAAAAGTTGGCACTCGGTTCTGTTTGAATACTTAAAGGATCTGTTGTACCAAAGAGTTTTCCTGCCATACCAAAAGCTCTTGTCTCTCCTCTTTTTGTATTGCTCATCGCAGAAGATGCCCGAGCGATAATGAGGGCCTCACTGTTTAAGCGAAAATAACCACTATAGTTTGTAGGCGTATCTATCTTCCACACACCTTTCATACAGACACCATTGGGGTGGGCCAGTTTGTCAAAATGCTCTATGACATCTGCATATTCATTTAAAGTACGTACTGCATTTTCACTAATAAGATCTCTTGCACCATCAAAAAGTTTGCTATAGGAGACCGTCTCTTGTGGCAGTAGAGGTTCCGGATCTGAGAGCACCTCATCCCATACCGCTTGAAACTGGTTTATAATAGGTGCAAACTGAGTCTTTTCACTCTCTTTATCCTTCTCAACCTTGTTAACTGGTTTTC
>JALSUN010000258.1 GCA_027061425.1 Helicobacteraceae bacterium | reverse complement strand
ATTAAAAAAAGTAGTTTCATTGTGATACTTGATGGTTTGACGGATGTTGGTAATATCGGTGCCATTGTACGTTCTGCGTATGCCTTGGGTGCAGATGCCATTATCGCTGCAGGTGTGAAACATCTTAACTTTGCAGCCATTGCCCGTACAAGTTCTGGCGCACTGCTCGATATGCCTTTTATGGTCACACCCAATATTTTGGACAATATGAACGAACTTAGTCAAGTAGGGTTTACTTTCTATGGTGCCGATATGCAGGGTACAAATATCGAAGAGATAGAAGTGGCACCAAAGCGTGTATTGGTGATGGGAAGTGAAGGTAAAGGTATCTCAAAAAAGGTATCTGGAAAAATCAACCAAAAAGTCTCCATAGAGATGCGACATGCATTTGACTCACTCAATGTCAGTGCTGCAGCAGCGATTTTAATACATAGGATGGGTTATGCAGTTAAATGATATATTAGAAGAAAATAGCGTAAGAGCGATAAGCCAAAAGACAAAGATTTCAGAAGATAATCTTGAAAATCTTTTGGCTAAAAAATTTGAAAATTTAAAAAAAGTGAAAACATTAGGATTTATTTCTATTATCGAACGTGAGTATAATGCTGATTTAAGTGCTTTTCGTGAAGAGGCAAAAGAGTATTATGAAGATGTTCACGAAGATCAACGTGTTACACTTGGGCATCCGATTATGGAAGAGAAGAAAAGTAAATCCAAATTTTTTATGTTGGTTATCTTTGCCTTGTTGGGGTATGCTACATGGTATTTTCTTACCCAATTTGATAAAAAGAATCTAAGTGAAATTATTCCGTTTATCGATGAAAGTACAATTGAGAGTTTCATGGGTGATAAAAAAGTAGAAAGCAGTGATGTGGAAGATTTGAGTATTGCTAAAGTAAGTGCTGACACTGTACCTGAAAAGCGAGATGCTGAAGTTGTCGCGCAGAGTGAAGTTACAACTGAAGAAGCTACACCTAAAGCCAGTAAAAATAGTGTAGAACATGACACAGAAAACTCTGTAGAAATGACGCAAACGGTTGAAGACATTACACCACAGGTAGTAACAAAAAAAATAGTTTCTATCGTGCCTGTAAATCGTCTTTGGTTTGGTCTTGTGAACATAGAAACAAAACAGAGAGAATACTTTACGGTATCTGAAACATTTAAACTAGATGTTACAACAAAAAGTTGGCTTGTCGCAACATCATCAGCAGCTTTTTCGCTTCAAGAAGGCGATGAGACAAAAGAGTTTAATGATGCCAAAGAGCATTACTTTAAGATAGATGCCAATGGCATAGAAGTTTTAAATAAAAGTGATTATATAGCACTTGGCGGATGGCCACAGTGGTAGACAAGAATCTAAAAGTTTTAAAGAGAGTAAAAAATGTTTGATGAAA
>JALSUN010000257.1 GCA_027061425.1 Helicobacteraceae bacterium | reverse complement strand
AACCACCAAAACTAATGGCGTAGAAAAGACCAAACCACCATGTGTCTTTGTCTTTAAGAAGTTTACCGTAGTCTTTAAGCTTTTTAGGGTTGGCTTTGTACACTGATGATGGTGCATCTTTTGCCATGAAAAGATAGGTCAAAAATATAATGGTTGAAAGAACACCACCCACTAAGAAAACAGCAGACCAACCAAAATGCTCTGCGATCTTTGGTGCGAAAAGGAAGTCGATAACGACACCGATGTTACCGGCACCAGCGATACCAAGAACAATACCTTGAAGTTTAGGTGGATACCACTGACCCGCTTGTGGGAGCGCAACAGCGAATGAAGCCCCTGCAAAACCAAGACCAAGGGCAACTACTAGTAGTTGATTGTAAGTAATAGTATCTGCTTGTAGATAGGTAAAGAAAAGTGATGCAATAACAATACCTTGAGATATAAGCGCTGTCTTTTTTGGCCCAAGTTTATCAACACCAAACCCAAGAACAATACGTAAAATTGCTCCAGATAAAATAGGAAGTGAAAGTAGGGTCGCTTTTTCGCCTGCTGTCATAGAGACCGAACCAGCAAGAACAAGTGCTTCATTAATCTCAGTAACTAGGGGCCCGAGCATTGTCCAGACCATAAATGAGAAGTCAAAATATAAAAAGGCTGCTAGCAGTGTTGGCCAGTGCCCTTCTCCTTTAAGTGCTTTAAAGTTTGCCATAAAATTCCTTGTGGTGTTTAGTTGGCGGTATTATAATAGAGAAAGGTAGCGTTTTATGAAAAATGGTGATTAAAAAATATACAATAAAAGCATCAGAGTCTTTAAGCCTATATTTTGGGGGTATTCTGATTAAGTTGAGAAGTGTAATGAGCAAGATAGTGAGAAAAAAACTGCATGATATTGCTTAAAAAATATACAGGTACATTTAGGCGAATATAGGTGGAACACTATATAATACGCATTATATATATAAAGAGGGAACTTTTTTGCAAACACCTTTAGAAGATTTTATAAATTACAAAGCTGACACTGGAATGCAGTGTGGAAACTACTCTATAGATGTTCCAGATCTAGAAGAGGGCGAGCAGTACCGTTTTCATTTTGATGCTACTGCCTGTGTCGGTTGTCGCTGTTGTGAAGTGGCCTGTAACGAACAAAACAACAACCCGGCCGATGTCAAGTGGCGCCGTGTTGGTGAGATGGAGACAGGGACTTTCCCAGATACTTTGATGCTTTTCAACTCTATGAGTTGTAATCATTGTGTGGATCCTGCTTGTCTTATAGGTTGTCCAACAGAGTCTTACATCAAGATCAGTGAGACGGGTATTGTTGTTCATGATGATGATACTTGTATAGGATGTCAGTACTGTACTTGGAACTGTCCTTATGGTGTACCAACCTATCATGAAGAGCGTAAGA
>JALSUN010000256.1 GCA_027061425.1 Helicobacteraceae bacterium | reverse complement strand
CACTAAAAAGGGTCTTCTCATCAAAACAACTCCCTCTAAAATGTTTTAAAAACATCTCAGCAGCAAGACCATCACCTTTTGCTATCTCAATACCTTCACTGTTGAAGATTGGTGTGGTTGCAATTCCACAGCTTGGTGACTTTGCTTTGAGTACTACTAAACTGGCATCTGAGTGCTCTTTTATGATACGCTCTACTTGGAGTGTTAGGGCAGATGTTACTTCTATTTTTGAGCTATCAATCAGCACATATTTTACACCATCTGCTTCAACAACAGAGATACGTTCGCGTGGGGTTCCCATAACAGGATCTTCTGGACAAAAAGGGATAATCTCATAATTTTTAAGTGCATCCACAACACTTTCATCTTTTTTAGTAGTTCCGTCATAACGAACAAATTCGCCTAAAAGACAAGCAGAGACGATCGCTTTCTTTCTACCCATCTACAATCCTATTGATCTTACTTTATCCGATGAAAATGTGCATTAAGCACATTTCTCATTCGGCATATCATCATAACGAACAAATTCGCCTAAAAGACATGCAGAGACGATCGCTTTTTTCTTTTTCATCCTGCTAACAGATAACTACAGATTTTATCTCTGTCATCTCTTCTATAGCAAACTTCGGACCTTCACGTCCCACACCACTCAGCTTCACACCACCATAAGGTTGGATGTCAAAACGTAGTGTAGGCATATCATTAATCACAATTCCACCTGCTTCAAGTTCATTAATAGCACGTTGCGTGAGAGAGAGATCGTTGGTAAAGATGGAAAACTGCAAACCGTATGGTGAGTTGTTCATACGTGGCGCAGCATCATCAAAACCTTCTACTTTGACAAGTGAGACAATAGGTGCAAAGACCTCTTCACAGACGATGGCCATATCATCCGTAACGTCTGCCATCACTGTCGGATAAAACATTGTACCTTCGCACTTGACTTCAGTCATTGCCCGTGCACCTTCTTCTATAGCAGAGGCAACCCAACCCATAGCACGTGCTGCAGACTCTTCATCTATCAGTGGTCCCATAAAGGTATCATCTTCATAAGGAGAGCCGACAACAAGCTTCTTAGTTTCTGCTGCCATCTTCTTAGCAAAAGCATCATAGACCGTAGCATCTACATAGATACGTTGTAAAGATATACAGACCTGTCCCGAGTTGACAAAAGCACCCAAGGCACAACGGTTGGCAGCAAGATCAAGGTCGGCACTTTTATCGATGTAAGTCGCGGCGTTACCGCCAAGCTCCAGACTCACCTTTTTAATCCCCGCTGATTTTGTAATGATCTCACCTACGGGTACAGAACCTGTAAAACTGATGACACGAGGGATGTCAGAACCCACAAGTGTCGCACCCACTTCTGCATCACCATAGACAACACTCAAGGCATCTTTAACCGCGTA
>JALSUN010000255.1 GCA_027061425.1 Helicobacteraceae bacterium | reverse complement strand
CTAAAATGGCGTTGTCTCTGTTGGTTGCCATATAGAGTTTGACCCCCTTACGACCTCTATAAGACTTAAAAGGGATGATGCTGTTGATCCCCTCTTTTTTAAGCATATAAGAGAGGGAGACATAGGTATCAAAAAGAAGGTCAGCATCTTTTTCTAAGACCGCGTCAATAGCCTCTGCCATAGAGTTCACCGTGACGACCTTAAGTTTGGGAAAGGCGCGTTTTACAAGTTCTATATGAGCATACCCTTTAGGGATCGCTACCCGCTTGCCATTAAGGTCTTGGAGTGTTTCAAGTTTCAGATCATCTCGCACAAAAAAGTAATCCAGCATCTCAAAATAGGGCTTGGTATAGTGCATATATCCTGCACGCTCTTTTGTGTAATAGATAGAGTGGATCATATCGATCTTTTTATCTTTCATCATCTCCAGCAGTTTGTCCCACTGCTTGACAACCACCTTCACCTTCAGACCACTCTTTTGTGCCGCCAGTTTCAAGTAATCGACAGAGATTCCTTGTTGTTCCCCATCCAGTCCTACAAAATCGAGTGGTGGAAAGTCATCTAATCCCCCTGAAGTAATCACAGGATGTTGTTTGAGCCAAAGTTTCTCTTCTGAACTCAAATGCACTTTAGGAGTGTCTGCAGCCAAGGCCGCCTCAGCTTTTGAGCGATCATACCAACGCTCCAACACCTCTTCTCGCTCTTTTGTGGTGATAGACGCTAATGATTTATCGATAATAGACTTGAGAATGGGGCTCTTTTTAGCGATAGCTACGGAGACCGCTGTATCCATGTTGGGTACTTTGTTCACCACTTTAAGGTTGGAGAGGAACCTGTTTTTAATGATATAGGTCGCAACAGCGATGTTACCAATGTAGGCATCTGCTTTGGAAGAGGAGACTGCTTCCAGAGAGGCGTTGTTGGAGGTTGTCAGGTAGAGTTTAATTTTTGGATAACGTTTTTTTAACCACTCATGCAGATAGGCACCTTTGTTGACAGCAACTGTCTTGCCCTCGAGTGAGGCCATTGTTTTAATATCATCACGACCACTCTGTACTATAATGACCAATGGCATACTAATATAGGGAGCAGAGAAGTCCAGGTAAGCTTTACGTTCTTGTGTCTCAACCGCACAGCTCAGGCCGTCAAATACACCTGCCTTCATCTTCTCAACAGTCTTAGACCAGACATCAGGTCTCACTTCAAACTTTAGTCCACTTTTTTCTGAGATCAGTTCTAAAAAGTCAGCTGAGATGCCAGCATGTTTTCCCTGTCTGTCCACAAAGTCATAAGGGGGCCAACTATAGTCTGCACCTAAAGTAACTATAGGGTGTTGTTGTATCCAGGCCTGCTCTTGTGCATTAAAGACTACATCTTGAGAAGCACTCCCCAGCAGGGTAAAAAAGAGTAAAA
>JALSUN010000254.1 GCA_027061425.1 Helicobacteraceae bacterium | reverse complement strand
CGCAGTTTAGAACCGCGACCTTTGTAGATAAGATAAAAGCCAGCGATCAGAAAACCAAAAGCTGCGATGAGATGTGACCAGGCACTGATAGGATCGTGCAGACCTAAAAATGTAAATGTCTCTCTCACTGGGTGCTCCTTTTTAGAAAGTATATCGTAGAAGTTTGTTACAAAGAGTAGTCTGCATTTTTAAATGAAGCGTATTAAAATGCTTTTTTAATACCTATGACAAATGTCTCTTGTGTACCGGTATAGATGGGCATTTGTATGTTGAGACCAAAAGTGAGGAAAAGGTCATCATGAAGTTTGTAAGTACCTCCCAAGTCCATAGGTAGGTAGAAGACCCAAAAATGGTCCTTGTACTGACCTTCCTGATACCAGGTTATATAGGTGGGACCAATGTTCGCTTGTAAAAACATACTGAAATTTTTAGAGAGTTGTAGGGATGTTCCTAAAGTGACAAAGCCACTGTACATGTTTGCTGTGATGTTTGCATCTGGTTCCCATCTATTTTTAGTGTAAATACCTTGAATGTCTCGTAAGTTATAGCCGGCTCTTACGCCTAAAAGCAAAGAGAGATTGTCATACATACCTCTAATGTGAAGTTCTTCTCCATACTCTACATCTGCAAGCAATGCATAGTTAACGTAGTGCTCGTCATGGTCTAAAGCTTCTTTATCATAGGGGGCATACCGTCCCCACCCTGCGCCGACTCTTGTGTGCAGATAGGATTGTGCCATGAGAAACTGCTGTGCAGAGAGGAGGCAGATAAGCGCTATAACTGTTTTTTTCATGGGGATGATGGTATCCAATTTATATAGGTAAATTAAGTGGATTTTAGCTGTTTTTAAACATGAAGGCAAGTTTATGAATTTTGTTGTACTACCAGTAGAAAGTATTTGTTGTGATATAATCAATACAAATAAAAAGGTATTTCAAGTATGTGGAAATTTTTTGAATAATATATATAAAACTGTGATGTCTAGTGTGGCTGTATTGGTGTTTAGTGCTTGTAGTGACAGTTCAAGTCAGGATTCGAATGTGGATAAACTGCAGGATGAAAACAGATCAAAGAGTGTTCACTCAAACGATAAAGATGCCTTTAACCGCTATGATGCAAGCACTTTTGCTATGTCTACTTGTACACCTTTACCTATAGAAGTTCCCACTGGTATTTTTGCTGCACCTGATGGTGATGCTAATGCATCAGGAACAGAGAGTGATCCTTTAGATCTGCAGACAGCACTTGAGAACAATGGTAAAGTGAATGATGGAGAGACACTTTGGTTGATGGAAGGTGTGTATAAGGGAACGTTTACGAGTGAGCTTCGTGGTAGTGAGGGTAATCCTATAAAGGTGAAGCCTTACCCGGGAAAATTTGTGATGATAGACACTACCAAAGCCACGTCAGGCTCTGGACTGCTTATCAATGGAACATGGACAGAGTACTACGGCATAGAGGTGACGAGTTATGATGGTAACCGTGTCTCTACTGTAGATAACTCCTCTAATCCTTCAGATATCACGCTTAGAGCAGGGGTGAACATCATAGGCTCAACCAACAAGGTCATCAACTTTGTCTCTCATGATAATGCCGGTGGCATCGATGCGTGGAGTAAACGTACCGATGGTTTTACAGGGATAGACACGGAGACCTATGGAAGTATCATCTATAACAACGGTTGGAGTGCACAACCTGCTGATGGCTCTTACGGTCGGGGTCATGGTCACGCTATCTATACACAGAACTTTGATGGGATTAAAAAGATTACTAACAATGTTATATTTTACGGTTTTGGAACAGGTATCCATGCTTATCAGACAGGTAAAGTGATCGATGGAAATGGTATACGCAGGGGTTTAGAAAACTTTGACATTGAAGACAACACATGGTTCTTAACGGGGGCATCAGACATTCGTAAGGGGATGAAAAAGTATGACTGTCTGGTTGGTGGGTATCAGCCAGTTAAAAACCTTGTGATGAAAAACAACCAAGGGTACTCGGACATTGGTCGTACGATGCTAGGTTACTTCTCTAACTATAAAGGGGTACAGTTTGAAAATGAAGGGGCGCTTTTAGAAAACAACTACTTGGTGCAAAACCTTAAATTACAAGACAACTGGCCAGTTGGGGGTATCCAAATCAAAAACACTTCGGTCTTTCATGGTGTCTCTGGTGATACCACTTACATTAGTGATTTAGGTGGTAATGATCTTAACAGCTCAGAACCCACAACAGGTAAAAAGATCTTTTATATTAAAAATGCTTACGATCCAAGACGTGGACGCATTACCATTTTTAACTATGACAGGGATCAAAATGTAAGTGTTGACCTCTCTAACATCATGAAAGTGGGTGCCGCTTATCGTATACACTCTGTGTTTGATCTTTATGGTGAACCTATAGTAAGTGGTGTCTATGATGGTACTGAGGTAAAGATCCCTATGGGAACCGTCGCACCTCCACAGCCTTATGGTTTAAAGGGTGCTATAAATGCAGGTGAAGGTGATGATCCTTATGAACTTTTCGGTGTCTTCATCGTGACCCACGCTGCGTGTCAGTAAAAGAGAAGAAATGAAGATATTTTTGACCTTGTCACTGACTACTTTGCTAATGTTGAGTATAACGTCTTGTAGTGATAAAGAGGAAAAGCCATCTGTAGAAGATAAGCCTACTTTAAACATCAGTAAAAAAGCTTTTAACCAGTATGATGAGACAACTTTCTCAGCATCAACTTGTAAAAACCTGCCTCTTGAAATACCTGAAGGTGTCTTTGTCTCTTTAAATGGAACAAGTAGTAGTGCAGGAACGAAGGCAGATCCTATAGATCTTGTAACGGCACTCTCTAAGGACTCTCCTGCAAGACCCGGTCAAACTATCTGGATAAAAGAGGGTGTCTACAAGGGCAGTTTTGTCTCAGAGATCAGTGGCGTCGCAGGGCATCCTGTCACTATAAGACCGCTTCCTGGTCAGCGTGTGCTCATAAACTCTCATAACAGTGGTAGTAGTGGTGCTGGACTAACAGTTTCAGGGCAGTGGACAGATTTTTATAACTTAGAAGCGACCTCTACAGACACCAACAGAGGTAACATAACAGAGCGGTACCCTGATGTTGAAGCGAAGTCTGGGATTGCTGTTTTTGGAGCACATACTAACATCTTTAACTGCCTGACTTATGACAACATTGGTGGGGGTATAGACTTCTGGAAAACAGCAGTGGACGCTACTTTGCATGGTAACATCATCTATAATAATGGATTTGCACACTCGGGACGGGGTGCGTCACATGGTGTCTATACACAAAACACTACGGGGTATAAACATCTTACGAATAACATTGTCTTTTTTGGTTTTCAAACAGGTATTCATCCTTATAGTACAGGTGCTGCACCTATAAACAATTTTACTATAGAGAACAATGTCTGGTTTTTAGCAGGTGCCTCAGACCCAAGAGATTCGCAACAAAAAACAAACCTTATCATCTACACCAAGTCAGGTGTCAAAAACCTTTTGGTGAAAAACAACAAAGGATACTCTCAAGTCAACCGTGGTGCGAGCATTACCTCGGATGATGTCTCAGGCAGTGCACAACTCATCGACAACTACTTGGTAGAGCGACTTGAGGTGTATGATAAGTGGGATCAGTTTGACCTTAGTGGTAACACCATCTACGGTAACATCGACCAAAATCCTGACAACATCATTAATGATCTCTCTGGCAACACTTTTGAGACCTCGAGACCCACTTCAGGCAATAAAATCTTTGTTGATGCTAATGGGATTGATCCGCGTAGGGGTAGGGTGGTCATTTATAACTATGACAATGCAGACAGTGTCGATGTTGACTTAAGTAGCATCTTGAAAAAAGGTGAAGCTTACAGGATACACAGTGTTATGGGCCTTTTTCAAGAGGCACTGCTGAGTGGTGTTTATGATGGTACACTTGTGAGTATCCCTATGGGAACCATAGACCCACCACAACCCAATGGAAACCCAAATGGTATAGATGAAGATGATGGTCCAAAAAAGAAGTTTGGTACCTTCATCGTGACCCATGGTGGGTGCTCTTAATCTAAAGACATCCTAAAGTGTCTGAAAATATGAGATGCGTTGACTAAAAATCCATTTGAAGATAGATGCTTGGATAGTTACTGCCTCCTGAAATATGCCCGTATAGAGACGGGTAAAGAGTTTTAAAGTCTTAGTAGTTGTTAGCTATGATAGCACCTTTAATATGTTGGAGTGGTACATGCATAAAGTGTTCAGAGTGTTGGGTCTTATTTTACTGAGTCTGTTAGTTATTGGTTTTGGAGTTTGGGGGACTTTTGCACTTCTCTATACAGGGCCTTTTGGTGAGGTTGGGCGTCTACTTTTAGCCATAATCTTTGGTATTTTCTCATTCGCTACGCTGATAGGTGTCTGGTATCGTCCAGTGCGCTGGCGGATGTTTGGTGCTTTTGGGATTTTATTTTCTTTGGTTTTAATGGGGCAACGTACCTTGTCTCCTTCCAACAACAGAAACTGGCAAGATGATGTTGCCGTCTCTTCATATGTGACACAAGACAAAAACCTCTATACTTTTCATAACATTCGTAACTTTACCTATCGCAGCGAGACAGATTACACCCCACACTATTATGATAAAACTTATGATATAGACAAGTTGGTAGGCGTAGACATCATCGCGGTTTATTGGATGGGACCCGCAGTCGCCCATGTTTTTGTAAGTTTTGGTTTTTCTGATGGTGAACATCTGGCAGTTTCCATAGAGATACGAAAAGAGAAGAGTGAAGGGTACTCCATGATCAAAGGTTTCTTCCGTCAATACGAACTACATTATGTGGTGGCAGATGAGAGAGATGTCATAGGTCTGCGTACAAATTATCGGTTCAACCCTGTTGAAGATGTCTACATCTACCCGATGGCAGGAAATTTGGAAGATGCACGTCAAATGTTTCTTAACTATATTAAAGAGATCAATAAACTGTATAAAAGCCCTGAGTTTTATAACACTTTAACCACAAACTGTACAACAAACATTTGGCTAAATGCTGGAAAAAATAGCGAGAACATCCCTTTTAGCTGGAAAATCCTTATCAGTGGTTATGTCCCTGAATATTTATATGAACATGGAAGGTTAAAAACAGAGGGTCT
>JALSUN010000253.1 GCA_027061425.1 Helicobacteraceae bacterium | reverse complement strand
CCTTTACTAAAGGCACGGGTTCCCTCGGGAGAGATAGCACCATCACTCATCGCACTTCGTCCAAAGACTGAACGAGTTTTAAAAGGCTTTTTGGCATTTTTACCAAAGAGTACACTGAAGTCATCACTCACATCTGTTGTGTTAAGGACACAGTTGGCATTTTTTATACTCAGTCTTGCACTCTTTTGAGGTTGACCCGGTGAAAACGAGGCGTAGGCAGAACGTCTCTCTGCTGCATCATAAACCCACTTCACCTTGTCAAAAGATTCGTAAAACTTCTCGTCACCAAAGTACTGGCGCATGGGGTCTCGTAAAGCATAGAGCAGATAACGCATACGACCAATAAGAGGATAGTTGATTAGTAGTTGGTTCTCTCGTTGAATATATCTGTCATAAATTAAAAGCATAATAGAAATCATGATAAAGAGGATAAGAAATGCCTGTAACAAAAACATTAAGATAGGAAAATGATAATCTCCAATACGTTGTGAAAAGTTTATAAGTGCTTCCATAACGATACCTTAACTTTTTTTGTCAAATATAAGATGATCTAGAGAAAACCGGCCTGCACCTTGAGACAAAAAGATAAACAAAAAGAGCATGTAGTAGAGAGGGATTTCAAAGCCATTTGCGCCCGCACTAAAACCATTAGAGAGGTGTACAGTGACAATAGCCACAATCATAATGATAATAAGAGGTAGAGAGATAAGTCTGGTCAGAAGACCTAAAATGAGAAAAACAACACCTACTGTCTCAGTGGTTGCTGCCATGTAGGCATTGAGAAGGGGAAAGGGAATACCCATAGAACCAAACCACTCAGCTACAGAGTGGATGTCCTTCCACTTCATCATGGCGGGTTCATAAAAACCATAAGCTACAGCGACACGGGCGAGTAGAAGAGAAAGAGAGTGGGTGTATTCACTCAGGCGGGAAAATTCTTTGTATGATTGGATGAGACGCATCATAAACTCCTTTATTGAAGTTCTATTATGACGCTTTAGAGATACTTTTGTCTGTGACAGCTGTCACATGTTATTACCACTGCATCTGTACAGAGACACCATAGATGTCTCCTTCAACCAATGGTTTTACTACGAGGTCTCTGGCATCTCTGTCTGCATCAAAAACAGCATCTGCTGACTCATAAGCCATATACCATCCAAGTGAGACTTGTGATAGGTAGTGGTTGTTGTCGTTGACTCTAGACCATGCCGTTGCAAAAGAGGCAGCATACGCCAAGTACTTCACAACAGGTACATCATCATACATATGGGCAATTGTCAAAAAAGGTACTGCCCCCATAAAAGCATGACCACTCACCCCGTTGTTATCTTGAAAAGGACGCCACTCTGAACCGTAGGTACCATCATCTGGTCGAGATCCACCTGTTGTTACCTGCATCAGTAACATAATAGG
>JALSUN010000252.1 GCA_027061425.1 Helicobacteraceae bacterium | reverse complement strand
CACTTGACAACTATAAAAATACCATTGCCTTACCTAAGGTCAAACAACTCCTTATAGCAAGTGTAGAACATTTTGACTACCCAGAGTTAGAGACTATAAAACTCTATCCACTAGAGTATGAAGGCTTCCTCGCTTTTGAGCAACGTTATGATGAAAGCGCCCTTAACCACTTCTTCCAACTCGGTGGCCTCCCTGCCATGCACAGGGTCACTGCACAAGAGCGTCCACGCTACATTCAAAAGAGTTTTCACTACGCACTCAGTGAGATCGGTTTTGACATCTTTGCCCTTGCTGTAAATCTTATGACCCAAAAAGTCTCAGCCTTCATGCTCTATGAACGCCTTAAAACCACCCGTAAAATATCCAAAGACAAGCTTTACACTAACCTAGATACCTTACTCTCTCAAGGGTACCTCCACCAACTCCCAAAATATGACCATGCCAAAGCGATCAAAAAGCTCTATCTTTGTGACATCTCCATAAAAAATGCCTTCTCTACTCAAAAACATTTTGGTCGCCTTTTTGAGAACATGGTCTACTTGGAGATGTTGAAAAAAGAGTTTGAACTCTACTATGATGAAGATATTGATTTTTACCTGCCTTCACAAAACAGGGTGGTACTTTGTATGCCTTTTGGTAATCAAGAAGCACTATTCAAGAAAGTAGAGAAGATAGAAGGATTTCTTATCACACATGGGGTTAAGCAGGTAGAGGTGGTTACCATGACTAACGAGTCAAGTCTACAACACCCCTTTGTTCATGTAGAGATGATCCCCTTTAGTGTTTGGGCACTTACCGAAGGAGAAGACGATGCGGAGGAACCTCAAAACACAAAGATCTCTTTTGGAGACCTCCTCTCATAACATCACATTAGTATCACGCTAATAACAGAAGTCTCTTCACGATAGTACGCTCTAACAATGGTTATCGTAAAATATAGAAGAAAGCATGTTTAATAAAAAAAATATGCACACCAAAAGAGGGTTTTATATGCAAAGACTGTTAACATTACTAGGATTTGCACCTATAGACTATACCACTGAGATACAGTCGAAACTTCAAGAACTTCTCTATAAAAACTTTTTACGTTCCTCTTTTGTCATTGTCATAGTCTCAACTTTTCTAACCTATGCCTTATGGTCTACCGTTGCACAAACACCCCTTGCGCTTTGGTATGTCACACTCCTTATCGTCACACTGTTACGCTTTCTAGATGCCCGCACTTACACCAACAATAAAATAAAATACACCTGCAAACGTTGGCATCGAAATTTCTCTTTAGGTGTCATACTTTCTGCCCTGCTTTGGGCGCTGTTACCGCTCTTTTTCTTTAGTCAGACAGACCACCAAGCTAACTTCTTCATAGCCTTTGTCGTTTTAGGAATGACTGCCGGAGCCATCAACAGCCTCGCTGCCAA
>JALSUN010000251.1 GCA_027061425.1 Helicobacteraceae bacterium | reverse complement strand
TAATATTATCCATAGCTCGCCCTTTACCATCCATGCTGATCTTCACACCGTTATTCTGCAAGATCCCTGTGAACTCCTTGCTGGTATACTGGGATCCCTGATCAGTATTGAAAATCTCTGGTGTTCCATAGAGTCGTAGGGAGCGCTCTAAGGCCGACACACAAAATTCTGTATCCATGGTGACTGAGACCTCCCAGGACAAAACAAAGCGGCTATACCAGTCCATCACTGCTGTCAGGTAGACAAAGCCCCCCGCCATGCGAATGTATGTTATGTCGGTACATCGTACCTGATCAGGGTGGTCGATGGTCAAGTTCCTCAAAAGGTAAGGATACACCTTGTGACCTGGTTGCGGTTTACTGGTGCCAGGCTTGGGTGCTACTGACTGAAGTCCCATGCGACGCATCAGCCGCTGAACACGTTTTCTGTTTATCTTGTACCCTTGTCTTCGAAGGACATTGCGCATCTGCCGAGAGCCATAGAATGGATGATCTGTATATTCCTTGTCTATCAGTCGCATCAGCTTCAGGTTCTCAGGACTCTCACCACCAGTTATCCGAGATTCTCTATAAAAGCTTGATCGACACAAACTCACCAAGTTACATTGCCGGTGAATACTTAGCTTGGGGTGCTGCGTTTCTATGCAATCACGCTTTTCGCAAACACTCAAAGCAAGTGACCTGTGTTTTTTTTTAGAAACTCCACCTCAACCTGCAACTTGCCTATCTGTTGGTATAAGCGGTCTTTCTCTTTTTCAATGTCTTTTGATTTACGACCGTTTTTATTGCCAAAAAGATCCGGAAGCCTTTCTATGGCTTCTTTTTTCCATCGGTTAACCTGGCTGGCGTGGATACCATACTCAGAGGCAATTTCATTAACAGTTCGATCACCTTTGATCGCAGCCAGAGCTACTTTTGATTTTAGTGCATTGCTGTAACGTTTTCTTTTCATCCTTTCCCCTCCTTGAGACAGTGTAGATTCTACCTTAACATACTGTCTCATTTTCTGGGTCCACTATAGTTAACCTTGGCTTTTGTTAAGCAGGTTAGCAGCAATGCTGAGCCAGTTTAGCAAGCCGGATTCAGGTTGGCCTTGGTGGAAATAGCTGTATCCTTGGCCAGCTAGATAATAGGAGCCAGCAGCCTGGTGATAAGATTTACATGGCCATTTAGTTGCAGCAATCAAGCTCAAATTTTTGGTGCTGATATAACCTGGTCTTTCGGCCAGCCTGTTGCCAGCAAGGCTGTGAATATTAGCAACCCGGCATCTGAGTTTGCCTTGTTGGAGAAAGCAAGAACAATGGCCAGCTACCGCTTTGGGACAACACGCCTTAATTTGCAATTAAGCCAGCTGGCGGGAGCGGATTAACCACAGGATAATTACAGGCAGAATAAAAACTGAATAGATTTAATAGCAAGC
>JALSUN010000250.1 GCA_027061425.1 Helicobacteraceae bacterium | reverse complement strand
GCGTCATATCGCTCTACGATCACAAAATTAAAACTTTGAAGGAGTTCAGGTCGCAGGGTATAGATGAACTCTATAACATCTGCCGTAAAGTAACCATGGTGGGCACCGATCTCGCAGATGGTAGCATCTACTTTTAAAAAGCCCTCATCCACTAAAGCGATAATATGCTTGGCGATGGTACCGCCAAAGAACTTCGAAGTAGAGACCGCCGTGTAAAAGTCACCCTCTTTACCTATGGTCTTATAGGTCGTATAATAACCCTCTTCGCCATAAAGCCACTCTATCATGTAGTTACTAAAAGTCACTCACTCTCCTCTTGGGTCTTACTTGTCATCTTCTCATACAGTGTCAGAAGTTCTAACTGTTTATCGATCTCAAATATACTTTTGTTAATCTCTTCTATTCCCATAGAATTGGCCAACAAGTCCACATCATACTGCGTTTTATATCCCGCTTTAAAGAGATCCATAGTGTCGGCAAGAAGGGTCTCATAAAGTACTCTGTTCTCTTCAGCCAACGCAATTTTTTTATCATAATTACTCAGGTTTTGCATTACCTGCTCATACAGAAGTTTTAATTCACGTTTTTTATCATCTATCACAATCTTGGATTTTAGGTACTCTACTTTAGAAGCTTCAAAATCATTAAAAGAGTTGAAGTCTAAAGGCATGGAAGCACTTACACCATAGCGATAAAAATCGGTCTCTGTTGTTGACTTTGTAGGTTTTGGTCCAAAAACAAAGTAGCTCTCTTGTTTTTGCCAGTTGTAAGAGGCTTGCAGATTCACTGAAGGCAGATACTTCACTAAAGTAACATTTTTTTGTAAGCGACTTTTTTCTCTAGCACTCTCTGCCAGCTTAACATCTATGTTGTCTCTTAAAAAATCTGTCTCATTAACAACAGCTAAAAAAGGTATGGGTGCTTTTTTAGGGTCTAAGTCACTTAACTTTTTAAACTGTGAGATCAGTTGTGCATTACGTGTTTCCAAGTCAAAAAGAGCCTGCTTGACAAGGTTCAACTCTATAATGGCATTGTTTAAAAAACCAGAGTCCAACTGCCCATTAAGATACTGCTCACGCTTTTGATCAAGATTTATTTTGGAGTTAGCGATCTGCAGTTTTTGTTTGGCTATGGTCAAGTCAGACTGTTTTACCTGCATCAACAGGTCTATGGTCTGTTTGATCATAATGCGCTTTTGCTGATCTATACTGTAGTTAGAAAACTCACGAGAAGCCGTGGCAAACTTTACACCATAGATGATCCCACCACTTTGGAAAATGGGTTGGTCAAGTACAATCGCTGCACTTTGCCCCTCAGACTCAGCTGCTCCATAATTTTCATTAGGGTTGGAACGGTTAATGTTGTACTGTAAAATGACCGGTCTTATCCAAGAATCACGCAGTTTTAAGCTCTCTTGTTCTGTCTTCTCATAGTCATAACTAAACTGTTGACGTTTGAGTTTAGAGAGGTACTTTTCTAAAGTCTCTGTGGCAGCTTTTTGCTCCGTTTCACTCATCTGTTGATCGTCAAAGAGTACGGTTGTGCTGCTGTTATCTTCTTGTGTCACATTAGCATCTGCTGCCATCAAAAGGGTGGCAGTAGAGAGACTAAAGAGCAGTAATAGCTTTTTCAAGTCGCTTGAACCCCTCATTCATCTCATCTTTAGTGATGGTTAGTGGTGGCAAGAAACGTAGTGTGTTTCGTCCTGCACGCAGCACCATCACACCATTTTCACGGGCGAGGTTGATCAATTTTGCCAATACATCACCATCTTTCATACGCAGTCCACGCATCAGACCAAAACCTACCGCCTCACTAAAGAGATCACTGTGCGCTTTTTGCATCTCTTCAAGACGTTCAGAGAAGGCGATGATCATCTCATCTAAGGCCCCGCTCTCTTTATAGTAGTTCAAAAAGTCCACTACAGTCATCGCCGCAGTAGAAGAGAGGTAGTTACCCCCAAAAGTCGAGCCATGATCACCCGCGCCAAGTACCTCTTTTTTGGCACTCATCACCACACCGATAGGCATTCCCCCACCAAGACCCTTGGCCAGAGTAATGATGTCAGGCGCAATCTCATAGACTTGAGACGCAGTAAACTCACCCGTTCGGTAAACACCTGTCTGTACCTCATCAACAATAAGGAGTACATCTCTCTCTTTAAGATAAGCCGCAAGGGCTTGAACCTTAGCCTTGTCCATAGGTTCAACCCCACCCTCACCTTGTATCAGTTCTATCATCACCGCAACTGTGTGATCATCGACCAAGCCAGAGATCTCATCAATGTTCTCAGCATAGACAAAACCATCAGGGAAAGGTCCAAAATAGTTGTGCATCGCCTCTTGGCCTGTCGCCTTGACAGTCGTGATGGTACGACCATGAAAAGAGTTTTTGAGTGTGATGATCTTGTAGCGTTTAGCTTCTCCATCAACCTCTCCATACTTTCGTGCTATCTTGATAGCACCCTCATTAGCTTCTGCCCCTGAGTTACCAAAAAAACAGTTCATGTCATAGCCACTTGCCTCTACGATTTTCTTAGCCGCACGCTCTTGTGGCTCGATGTAGTAGAGGTTGGAAATGTGTATGATTTTCTTAGCTTGGTCAGCTAAAGTGCGTGCTAGAACATTGTCACCATGACCGATGCTCACGACACCAATACCCGAAGTAAAGTCGATGTAGTCACGACCATTTGCGTCCACTAAAGTGGCGTTGTCTCCAGAGACAAACTCTATCTCAGCGCGTGCGTATGTGGGCATTACATAAGAATTTTTTAACATTTTTCTACCTTTACTTTGTTTTCTTGATAAGCGGCATTTTTGCCTTCGTAACTCAGTCGACTGTCCGTTAAGACGTTGACACCTGATGTTCCAGAGTAGATCAGCACGCAATCATCACGCAGGCGTTCATCTAGTTGTACCTTTAAGATCAATTCTCCATTTTGAGAACTGATCTTAATCTTTTCACCCTCTAAAAAACCGTGAGAAGCGTTAAGATGCACCTTGGTCTCTCTTTTAAACTGAGAATTTAGACTGCTTGCACTTTTTACTGTAATTAAAAAAAGGTCATCATCTTCGGCCAGTTCCAATTCATACTCTTCTAAGAAACAGAACACCTCTTCATCCGTCTCAAAACCATCCACATAAGGCAAAGCTTCACGACCAGACACCAGCAGGTCATCTTCTCTCGCTTCTGCAAAACTTGAGAAATGTTCCAAGTAGCTCAGTTCACTCTCCAAATCGATGTCAAAAGTTTGACAGAGCCTCTCAGTAAGGTCATACTCACTGATCCCTATGTCACTTTCACGCACCTTAGGCATCATCAGCAGTCCATGATGTCCATAAGAGGTACGCAGATCATCTTTTTCTAAAAAGCTCTTTGCGGGAATGACCAAGTCAGCCACTTCAGAGGTCTCGTTTTCATACAGGCCAAAATAGACCACAAAAGGATTTTTTGCGAGACTTTTTTGTACTCTGTTGGTGTCTGGCATTTGGTTGAGAGGGTTGGCCCCTTGTATAAAGGCCATCTCAAAACGTCCAAACTCTGCATTACCTACAGTCACAGGTTTCGTTTTATGTTTGCTCATAAAGGGGCTCTTCAAACCCTCTTTAGAGTTCCCTAAAAAGTTCACCCCACATCCCTCTTTTCCAAAGAGTCCCAAGAGTGCTGCAAAACTGTCTATAGCGCGCATCACATCAGCACCATGACGATACTTTTGGATACCAACACCTGCTAAGATGACGGTCTTTTTACCTTTTACAAGTTCAAGAACCTTGCCTATATCACCCAGACTGACATCAATGTTATCTAAAATCGCTTTAATACGTACCGTTTGGGTTAGTTCATAATAGTCATCATGTTCTGGTGCATGTTCTTGTAAAAATGCTTCATCCACCATATCATTTATCACAGCGAATCGACCCAACAACAGGGCTAAATAGAGATCACCTTTAGGCTTGATCTGTATGAAGTGGTCTGCTCTTTCTGCCATCTGTGTCTTTACAGGATCGATAACGATGATGGTTTTGTCTTTCAGATAAGGCAATAGATGGGCATTGGTAGTATGGATATTACGTCCCCAGACGATGACCACTTCACTTTTGGCAATCTCTTCAGGCGAGAGCAGCTTGTTAGCACCCCTCCCTTCTAAGATACCCGCTTCAGCAGCACCGTCGCAAAGAGAACCTTCGGTCAAAGTCGCCCCAAAGTTTGCAAAAAAGTGGTCTGTCACCTCTTGCATCAGTCCAAAATTACCATGTCCACGATAAGCAAGCAGTTGAGAAGGAGTAGAGACCTTGGCACATGCATTTTCTAAAAGCTGCAAAGCCTCATCCATCGTGATATGCTCACCTTTATAACGGGGGCTTTCTATCCGTGGATGTTGGTCATAATGGTTGAGATGGGGGCAGAGAAAACCCTGTGTATAGGGGTTGTTAACCCCCTTAAGTTTGTCATCTACCACTTCAATGCTACAGGCATCATAGCAGTCTAAAGAACAGGCCGTTGTCATACTCATCTAAACTCCACTTTCATCAACTCTGAAAAGTACTTCGGCGCCTTGATGATGATCTCGGCTTTATAACTTGAAAGGTGCTTTTCATCTGCAATCTCCCAGAGTCTATCCACCTTATATGCTGTCTTTTTACCATTAAGGTAGAGGACTCTTGAACGGGCAGTTTTCATATCTTTTTCATTAAGATAGATAGTAAGTTTGGCTTTTGAGACATCTGCCACTTGTGCCAAAAGCATACCAGGATTGACCACCTGACCCTTTTTTACATTAAGAGAATAAAGCACATGGTCTTTAGCAGAAAGCGACTTGTCTGCAATACTTTTACGAAGTTGTGCCCGACGTAAAGTCAAATCGTTGATCTGTACTTTAAGGTTGTCGACCTCTTTTGCTGTAGAGATAAGTGTGTTTTGAGTCGCTACCAAATCATAAAACTCACGATCTTTCTCTATCTTGGACTTGGTCTTGAGATCTTTAATGTTGTCATAGTTTTTCTGCT
Source organism: Helicobacteraceae bacterium (assembly GCA_027061425.1). Lineage (GTDB taxonomy): Bacteria > Campylobacterota > Campylobacteria > Campylobacterales > Sulfurimonadaceae > Sulfonitrofixus. Next base: position 206 of record JALSUN010000250.1, on the reverse strand, counting down.
TTTTGTCAAGGATATCTTCATAATTCTTCTGCATCTTCTCGTTTAATGTGAGTGTATTTTTAAGCAGTTTAATCTTTTTATTAACATTTTGAAGTTCTATACGGTCAAGTTTATCATCGATCTTGATATAAGCTTTTTTACCAAGCACTTTTCCCTCTTTGTCCAAGGCAGTATAAGTCACCTGTCCAGAGACATTTGAAGAGATG
>JALSUN010000249.1 GCA_027061425.1 Helicobacteraceae bacterium | reverse complement strand
CCACAATGATCTTTTCATCACGACCAAACTGATTTCTAAAGTCGTTATACATCAAGATCTGTGGATCATCCGGGTATAAAAAGCCTTCAGTTGATGTGTCCATAGTTATTTTTGGGAGATTAATGGCAAGCCCAGCGACCATAAGCAACATCAAAAATAGTGTTTTAAATCGGTGGGTGGTGATAAGGTTTGAGAAATCTTCAAAGCGCTTCTCTGACTTTACTCTCCAGTTTGACATGTATCTTCCTAAATGTTTATATAGGTACAAGTATAAACCAATGATGTTAGGACAACGTTAACTTCCGATAGTTATAGCCCTTAACGTTGCGTTTATATAGGTGTTCTATGATATCGCTACCAATACAAGGAATTACAAGATGGAATACAGAGCATTTTTCGATGAAATAGAAAAGATCGTTGTAGAAGATGAACTTGCCAAGTTTCTAGGTGTCAACAAAGACGGTGTTATTGATTTCTCCTACCTCGATATCGTTAAGACAGCAGGTCACAGTTGTGGTACCGTTGCCGGAGCTTACCTAATAGCCAGAGAGGGATTGAAAGCTCTATATTCAGAGGAACTTCCAAGACGTGGCGAGATCAAAGTCGAACTGAAAAAGGCCCCTGTTGATGACAATGCTGGGGTAGTCGCCGCGGTTCTTTCCAACATCACTGGTGCTACCGTCGACTTCGGATTTGGCGGTATCCCTACCGGCAAGTTCAACCGCAGAGGCCTGCTCTTTTTTGAAGCAGAGATCGCAGAGGATGTCAGGTTGACACGTCTCGACACCAACCAAAGTGTCGGGATCAATTATAGACCGGGTAAAGTGGTCAACCCCATGGCTATACTGATGAGTGCTATAGGCCCAGATGCTACCCAAGAAGACAAAGAGCGTTTTCCTGACCGTTTTCAGGAAATGGTTGAGACTGTTTTTAATAACAGTGAAAAAGTCATAGAAGTCGTTTCGTAAATAATAAATCCTTGGTTTATGTCAGGATCAAGATCCGTCGTCCGGTTCTGATAACTGCTATTGCAGTCTCAGCAGGTATGCTGGGTTCTGCTATCAGTTTCACATCTCTTAACGTTACGTTTATATACCTGTTCTATGATATCAGTATTAACACTTAAAGGAATAACCATGAAACATAAATTACTACTTCCACTTTTAGGACTAACACTCCTCTCATTCTCTTCTCTACAAGCAGCTAACGGCATGAACACGCAGGCCCCATCCCAGAAGATGATGAAAAAAGGCAATAAAAAGGCCAATTCACCATTTTTAATTACCGTTGGACTCCCCCATATGACCAAATTGGTAAAACAACATTGGGATGATCCTAAACTGGCACTTAGCGGTGAGCAAAAAGAGAAACTTCTTGTTGTGAGAAAAGCGACTATGGGTGGTGTCAAGGCGGTCAAACCACAGATCATGCAGTTACAGCAGAAGATCAAG
>JALSUN010000248.1 GCA_027061425.1 Helicobacteraceae bacterium | reverse complement strand
AAAAAGGGTGCAACATAAAAGCATCATTGATAATGAGTGTTTTATTCCACAGTTGGCGTAGTTTTACCAACTGCTTGGTGATAAAATCATAATCACCACTTTTGTTACGATACTGAATAATGGAAGCATTATGTTGATGTGCAAGTTGAACAAAGGCCTCTAAAGTGACATTTTTGGCATCAAGCGTTGTCTGGTCACAGAGGGCATAAAGTTGTATCATAGTGTGAAGTAGTAGGCTACTTGCCTAACATCATCTTGAGTAGGTTGCTAAGTGTCTCTTTCATTTCGTTACGGTTGACCACCATGTCTATAGAGCCTTTTTCTAACAAAAATTCTGCACGTTGAAAACCATCAGGCAGATCAGAACCGATAGTCTGCTTAATAACACGTTGTCCTGCAAAACCTATAAGTGCACCTGGTTCAGCGATAATAATGTCACCTAGCGTTGCAAACGAAGCAGAAACACCACCCATAGTAGGATCTGTCAATAGTGAAATATAAGGAAGTTTAGCCTTAGCCAACTTACCAAGTGCTGCAGAGGTCTTAGACATCTGAAGAAGTGCAAAAGTAGACTCTTGCATACGCGCACCACCAGAAGCAGAAACAATGATCACACCTTGGCGTTTTTCAATAGCACGATTAATAGCACGAACGATTTTTTCACCTTCTACTGAGCCAAGAGAGCCACCCATAAAGCCAAAGTCAAAGACAACAAGCTGAGTACCAATACCATTGATCTCACACTCTCCACTCACTATAGAAGAGTGACGTCCAGTTTTCTTGATCCCCTCTTCTACACGTTTGACATAAGATTTTTTATCTACAAACTTTAGTGGGTCAACTGGCTTTAGGTTTTCGTCATACTCTGTAAAAGTACCTTCGTCTGCCAGAAGTTTAATACGTGCATCTACCGCTAAACGTAGGTGGTATCCACACTTAGGACAGACATGATTTTGGTTTTCAACCTCTTTGTAATACATCAGTGACTGACACGACGGGCATTTTACCCAGTGTGCTGGTGCTTCGCTTTTGGATGCTTGTTTCTTTGATGAGCTGGAACTACTACTAAAGAGGTCAAAAAGATTCATATGTGTGCCTTAAATAAATGTAATATGCTACTAAAGCGTCGCATCATTACGTAATTGAAATAGTGAAAGTATTTTAGCGAAGTCATCCTTATTATGTGATACAACGATACACTCTTGTGAGACATATCGGTACATATCTTCACACAAGTAGAGACCTGCAACCAGATCATAGACTCGACTTTTGCCCATAAATATCATAAAACGCACCTCATGGGCATAAGCCAAAGAGAGTGCCACTGCACCGGGTGAACGAAACTTTAGATGTGATTTATGTAAAGATTGAGAGTGATTAGGGTGTTCTATGGATTTTTCAAAAAGGCCAACTTTAGCATAAGTATTAATATCTATAGAAGCATGATAGTCAG
>JALSUN010000247.1 GCA_027061425.1 Helicobacteraceae bacterium | reverse complement strand
ACTGAGGTTCCAGGTTGTTCACTCTGTATGGGTAACCAGGCGTCTGCACGTCCTAACTCTACAGTGTTCTCAACTTCTACACGTAACTTCGACAACCGTCTAGGTAAGGGCACTCAAGTTTATCTTGGTTCTGCTGAACTTGCTGCTGTATGTTCTAAGCTTGGTCGTATCCCAACACCAGCTGAGTACATGGACATTGTTCCTGCTAAGATCGAAGGTAAAGAGGACAAGATCTATAAGTACCTTAACTTCAACGAGATCGACGGTTACCATCTTGAAGCACGTAAAACTGCTGAAGAGAAATATGGTGTAACTGTTAAGCCTGTATAACACTTTTTTAGACTGTGACCTTTGGTCATAGTCTCTCTTTCACCCATTATCTCTCCTTTTAAAAACTCTATTTAGATTTTACTAATATCACTTGATTTTTGTAGTATAAAACAGCTATGATATAACAAAAACGGATATAAATGAAAACTTATATATTGCCTCTCCTTCTTCTAATGTTTCTATTTGGATGCTCTGATACCCCAGTCTCTACGGATGACACTTCTATTGAAAAAGAGAAGGTGGAAAATGCACCACAACAAGTGAATGAAAATCTATATTTATACAATGATAGATACTATAAAAGTTGTGGTTTTTTTGATGATGAAGCCTGTGTAGATGAGGACGAAGAGGTCACACTCTTTGAAAGTTATGCCTATGTCAACCAAGACCTGGGCAAAGTTGTCTTACATGTTAGAGGATGGATCTATGAGTCAGATGCAAATTTTGCAACACGATTTACATTTTTGTCCTTACTTGAAACAGAAATAGATAATGATAACCTTACTGAACCAAGTGATATTACCACTCGTATTGACCCCTTTTTAAGTTCAGCGCAAGAAGACGAAACTGTGACCATACAGATAGGCTTAAACTACTATAACCTTAATGCCTCTTCTCCCTCTGGAAATTTTAGTGGTGACATTACACTCTCATCTGCAGAGGTCGTCAACATACTAAATGATCAAAAAAGTTCAGACACTATAACGTATCGCGTGGTTTTAACGGAAGATGATACAAGAATTATAGAAGGCAAAATACATTTGGTAGTCACAGATGGTGTTGTTGTTATCAGTGATATTGATGATACGGTGAAAGTGTCTGAAGTCTATATATCTGACAGTAGACTTCTTGAAAACACTTTTTACAATCCTGCTCGTATAGTTGAGGGAATGGATACACTGTTTGATACAATATTGGCAGATAACTATAATGTCTCTTTTCATTTTGTCTCCGGGTCTCCAAAACAGCTTCATAATACTCTTACACAATTTTTGGATGAGAAGGGCTTTAAAGTAGATGCTATCTACTTAAAAGAGTTTGTACTGAGTCCAACGGCTTCGGAACTTTATGAGTTCTTTGATGAGAATGCAACATACAACCATAAATTAAGGACTATCAGTAAAATGTTTGAGGAGTTACCAAATTCTACTTTTATTTTAGTAGGAGACACGGGTGAAAAAGATCCTGAAGTATATAGTGAACTATATAGTAAGTATGGTGCTCAAATAGAGACGATTTATCTGCAAAATGTGACAGATGAGAACAGTAGTAATGTAAGAATGCAGAATGCTTTTGGAAGTTATGCTGACCAAGTGATTTTACTTGATCATGTGAAGTGATACAAGACTTTAATCTTTAATAACGTCGAAGTCCTCAGGTATGACGATGTTAAATCGAGCCTCAGAAATTTTATGGTTTCGTTTTTGGTTGGAAAACTTTAGCGTCACACTGTTTTCAAAAGCATCAATATAACTGATGCTTTTAAGTACCTTCTTATCCATCACTATATGGTATGAATTTTCATGATAGTAGGCAGTATAGTGGTTGGGTGATGTCTTTTTTGCACTTGAGAGTATGCCCAAGATATCTATAGTGTTTTGAAGCTTTTTAATGATGACCTGTTCTAGTTCAGGTTCTACTACTGTAATCGTCTTATCTATGATAAAAACACTTTTTTCTACAGGTTTACTATAGTGCCAGAGTGCTTGGTTGGGGCGCTTAGCCAACATATCACCTTTGTAGGTGATGGTTGCGTTTTGATCATCAACAATGGTCTGGACAAAATCAGCTTCTAGTGTGGTAGTGCTCTCACCAAGGGCAAAAAGCGAGTGACATAAAAGTAGACTGGTAACTATTTTTTTCATCTGTTTCCTTCAATAGCCAAAATTATACTACATTGTGGTAACAATTTTGGTCAATAATCTAAATATTTTGATGCCTTTAGCCCCTCTGTGGACAGGTTTCATAAAACCTATAGTATCGCTTAGATATAATCACTGCCATTGCCGAGCTATCTAAATACCTATTAACACTTGAGGTGTTTAGTTGGTACGGTAACAACTTACAGAAAATGGAAACGAACAGACCATGATACAGACAACTTTTGGAAAAATATTCGGAACACAAAACGACAGAGAACTTAAAAAATATAAAAAACGTGTCAAGCAGATCAATGCTTTAGAAGAGCAGTACAAAGCGATGGATGATCAAGCACTGCAAACTGCATTTGAAACGATCAGAAAAGCAGTTGTGGCTGAGGAAAAGAGCCTTGAGGATGTTTTAGTAGAGAGCTTTGCCATTACACGTGAAGCCAGTGTCCGTGTACTAAAGATGCGCCATTATGATGTACAGATGGTAGGTGGTATGGTACTTCATGAAGGTCGTATTGCGGAGATGAAGACCGGTGAGGGTAAGACACTTGTTGCAACGCTTCCTGTTGTCCTTAATGCGATGACAGGTAAAGGGGTTCATGTTGTTACGGTCAATGACTACTTGGCCTCTCGTGATGCTAAAGACCTGGAACCACTCTATAACTTTTTAGGTCTTAGTGTTGGTACGATTTTAGAAACAGGGCATGATCCTATGGCTAAGATAGCGGGATATCAGGCAGACATCACTTATGGTACCAACAATGAGTTTGGTTTTGACTTCCTACGTGACAATATGGCCTTTTCAAAAGAGCAGATGTCACAACGTGGACATCACTTTGTTATCGTTGATGAAGTGGACTCTATTTTGATTGATGAGGCACGTACTCCACTCATTATCTCTGGCCCAGTTGACCGTACACTTGAGAACTACGCACGTGCGAACAAAGTGGCATTGGCGATGGAAAAAGATGTAGACTTTACAGTAGATGAAAAAGACAAGGTCATTTTAACAACAGAAGTTGGTATTGAGAAAGCTGAAAAACTTTTTGGTGTGGACAACCTCTATTCTATAGAAAATGCTGGCCTCTCTCATCATATGGACCAAGCACTTAAGGCAAACTATCTTTTTGTAAAAGATGTGGATTATGTTGTGAACAATGGCGAAGTCGTCATCGTAGATGAATTTACCGGACGTTTGAGTGAAGGACGCCGTTTTTCAGAAGGCCTTCACCAAGCGTTAGAAGCAAAAGAAGAGGTTGAAGTCAAAGAAGAGACACAGACCTTAGCAGACATCACCTTCCAAAACTACTTTAGAATGTATGACAAGTTGGCCGGTATGACAGGTACAGCACAGACTGAAGCAACAGAGTTCTCACAAATCTACTCACTAGATGTTGTCTCTATCCCTACCAATGTACCTATCACAAGATTGGACCAAAATGATCTTATTTATAAAACAGAAGAAGAGAAGTTTGATGCTGTTATCAATGAGATTAGAGAACTGGCTAAAGTAGGGCGTCCTGTTCTAGTAGGTACTGCCTCTATTGAGAAGTCTGAACTGCTACATGAACTGCTTAAAAAAGAGAAGATCGCGCACACTGTACTTAATGCAAAGAACCACGAACAAGAGGGTGAGATTATTAAAAATGCGGGTGTTAAAGGTGCTGTTACCATCGCTACAAACATGGCAGGACGTGGTGTTGATATTAAAATTGCTCAAGAGATCAAAGATCTTGGTGGCCTCTGCATCATCGGTACAGAGCGTCATGAAAACAGACGTATAGACAACCAGTTACGTGGTCGTGCAGGTCGTCAAGGTGATCCAGGTAGCTCACGTTTTTACCTCTCTTTAGAAGACAGTCTTTTACGTATTTTCGGTAGTGACCGCATCAAGAGCATTATGGAACGTTTAGGCGTTGAAGATGGTGAGTACATTGAGTCTAAAATGGTGACACGCGCGGTAGAAAAAGCACAGAAAAAAGTAGAGAACCTTCATTATGAAGGACGTAAAAATATCGTTGAGTATGACGATGTTGCTAATGAACAACGTAAGATCGTCTATAAATTTAGAAATGACCTGTTAGATGAGGACTATGATATCAAGACTAAGGTCGAGACTATCCGTTCTGAGTACACCTCCGTTCTGCTTCAACGTGTAGAGATCTTTGATGGTGGTACACGTGAAGACTTTGATCTTGAGAGATTGGCAGCGACTGTTAAAGAAGAGTGTAATTTTGATCTTGATCTCTCTGTCTTAGAAGGTAAGGAATTTGATGAGATCCTTGAAAATGTGGATGCGCAGTTAAAAGATGATTATGAAGAGAAGATGTCTCAGGCACCAGAAGATGTACAGCGTTCTATAGAACGTGAGATTTATCTTAAGACACTTGACAAGTCATGGAGAGACCACTTATACCAGATGGACTCTATGAAGACAGGTATTCGTTTACGTGCTTATAATCAGAAAGATCCTTTAGTAGAGTACAAAAAAGAGAGCTTTAACCTCTTTACTGAACTTGTAGAAGAGATTAAGTATGAGACCATTAAAACACTCCAAATTATACAGTTTAGTATCAAAGATCCTGAAGAGGAGGCGGCAGAACTTGCCCGTCAACAAGAGATCGCTCAAAAACAGTTAGAGATGCAGATGCAACTTAACCATCAAGACAGTGAAGAACCTCTTGTTTTGGACAAAAAAGTGGCGCGTAATGACCCTTGTCCTTGTGGCTCAGGTAAAAAGTATAAAAACTGTTGTGGACAGAGTGGCCCTAAAAAAGGTGCTTTTGCAACTGCCTAATGTCTAAACAATCTATCGTTCCTTACCTTGTCACACGCTTCTTGCGTTTCGACAAGGACCAACCCTTTATCTTTCTTTCTGCTCTTCTTGCCTTTCTTGGTATCTCTGTTGGTGTTATGGTTCTAATTGTTGCGATGTCTCTTATGAACGGTTTTGATAACGAGTTCAAAAAGAAACTTACTGTGATGAATTATCCTTTGACCATTTATCCTAAATTTTATGGCTCTGTTAACGAGTCTCTTCTTTTGGACTTACAAGAGAAATTTCCAGACCTTGCTATGAGCCCTTATGTCACCTCTTCTGTAATCG
>JALSUN010000246.1 GCA_027061425.1 Helicobacteraceae bacterium | reverse complement strand
GAGAGCAAAGAGGTAGTAGCTGCGGGTCAAGCCGATTTCGAAGCATCTTGTGCTGTATGTCACGGTGCTGCAGGTATGGGCGCTCCAGTTGTTGGAAACAAAGCAGAGTGGGCAAAAGTAGCTAGCAAAGGTTTTGACGCCGTTCTTGCAAATGCTATAAATGGTACAGGTGGTATGCCTCCTAAAGGTGGAACTGACCTTTCAGATGCTAAAATTAAAGATATCGTTAACTATATGATTAACGCTAGTAAATAACAAACAAGGACATAATATGCAAAGAAGAAAATTTTTAAGCCTAGTAGGTCTAGGCGCAGTAGCAGCAACAGTTGCTCCAGCAGCACTAAGTGCTACTGACTGGCGTAAAGAGAAACCAGATGCATGGCAAGCGAAGACTGTTGACTCAGCGATCAAAGCAATGTACGGCGACAAGCCAGTTGTAGAAGGTGACATTACTGTTACTACTCCAGATGTTGCAGCAAGTGGTGGAGCAGTTCCTGTTAATGTTAAATCAGGTATCGATGCTAAATCAGTTGCAATTTTTCAAGATGCTAACCCAGAATCTGCAGTTATCGTTTTTGACATTAACAAGTACAGCATCATCAACTATGATGTTAAGATGAAACTAAAGTCTGTTGGTGATCCAATTACTGTCACTTGTATCGTTGAAGGTAAAGATGGTAAGCTCTACTCAGGTAAGCGTACTCTTGACGTTGCACTTGGCGGTTGTGAAGGTTAATCCCTCACCTCAAAATAAAAATATATACTAAAGGAAAATTATGGGCGCAATTAAAGTAAAACCAAAATTGAAAAACGGCATTGTTAAAGTTAAAGCACTTGCAAGCCACGAAATGACAACATTTGACATGATGCAGAAGAAAACTGGTAATCGTGACGATGCTAACTACATTGAGCATATCTCTGCTTCTGTAAATGGTGAAGTAGTTTGGGAAGCTTCTACAAGCCAGTTCCTTTCTAAAAACCCTATCTTTAAATTCCAATTTAAAGGTATCGGTGCCAAAGGTGACAAAGTTGTAATGACTTGGACTGACCGTAAAGGTAAAACTGGTACAGGTAAAGGTAAGATCAAGTAATCTACTTGACCCTTATAAAGAGAGTTTTTCTCTCTTTACTCACATAAACAGACATCACTTGCAAAAACTACTCACTCTTTTTTTATTATCTCTCTTTTCTATAACATTAAGTGCCAAAAATCTTGACCTTGATAAAATTGTAGCAAATACAGATGGTAAACCCGTATTACTGTTTTTTCATAAACCACATTGTGGACACTGTAAACGTATGATAAAGTTTACACTAGGTGATGAAGAGGTACATAAAAAGATACGTGAAAAGTTTGTTTATGTTGATATCTACACTGCAGATGAGGGAGAAGTACGCTTCAATGGCTTTAAAGGCAACCGCCGCGCACTGGCCAAATCCCTAGGGTATGACTTTTATCCAACGTCTCTATTTTATGACAGCCATAAAAAGATGATAATGGCCTTGCCCGGTGCCCGAAAAAAAGACTTTTTCATAAAAGTTTTAAACTACATCTCTAGCAAGCAATATCTGAAGATTGATTTTGAAAATTACCTAGATATACTTGACTTAGAGCGTGATGACTAAAGGAGATCTATGCAAAATGTTGGACAAGTACTCGAACTATACACTACAGTCAAAGGCGACCCGACACGTATACCTCAAGAGATTCTTACGTTAGATACTCTAGGTGTTGTAGGTGATAAGTTTCATGGTAAGGATCTCGAGCGTTCAGTACTGATAGCTTCTAACGAGAGTTATGAGATAGCGCACAACAATGCTATCGACATAGGTAATGGTCTGCTAGGAGAAAACATTTTAATAGATTTCAATCCCTATCACCTTTTACCTGGTGATACTTTTAAAATAGGTTCTGTTACCTTAGAAATAACACAAAACTGTACCTTGTGTAAAGGACTCACTAGTGTTAACACAAAACTTCCTAAGCTATTAAAAAATGATAGAGGAATATTTGCGAAGGTTCTACACAGTGGCAACATAAAAACAGGTGATACAGTCAGTATCAACATAAATTAAGACAAGCTAGATAAAGAAATAGCTAAAATTATAAAAGCATTGCACTGTTTTGGCATCAGCTTAGACGGTGTAAATTAAAATAAGGAAGATAGATGAAAAGATTGTCAACAATCGCATTAAGCACATTAGTAGCATTTGGTATCACTGCATGTAGCTCACACGAAGCAGAAGTAAAAGAGGCTAAAGCTGAAGCACCAGTAAAAGCTGCTTTTGACCAAAATAGCCAAGATATCCGTGTAATTACTGTAGCTAACCCAGAAGGTAAGATCACTGGCGCAACTATTGAAGATGCATTTGTAGCAAACGGTTTCATTGTTGATGGTAACAATGACATGAACAACCCTTTCTCAAAGCGTTTTGAAAAAGTATGGTATAAAACTTACCGTCTTGCTATCGCACACCACTCAGACTATACTGCTAAGTTGGCAAAAGACTATCCAAGTATCGGTCTTATTACACCACTTAGTATGTCTATCTGGTCTTCAAACGACAACAAAGACATCTCTATCTCTTCATTAACACTACGTGGTATGTCTCGTATCACTCAGATCCCTATGGATAACCCAGATCTTATTGCATACGCAGACGCAATGGACAAAGCACTTAAAGCTGCTGTACCTGGTGGAAAATACGAAGAGCGTCGTTACGACAAGATCGCTGACATGAACATGTCACTTTCTACAAACTTCACTGCTGTTTTTGACACTGATGAAGAGACAACTGCTGCAGATGCAAAAGACTCTTTTGAAGAGGAATTTGAAGCTGAGATGGAGCCTGTAGGTTTCCTTTTCCCAAGTTTTATTGACCTTAATGGTGAACTGGAAGAGCACAATATTTCTGGTTATGACTACTATGACACATACTCTGTATGTAAGTTCGATGTTATCTACCCAGTATCTGAAACACACCCAGAAGTGGGTGCATTTGCTCCATGTACATTCTACATCTACAAGAAAACTGGTGAAGAAGAGACACATATGGGATTCCCATCTGTTGACAACTGGATGACTGCTACAGACATCGAAGATGAGAAGTCTATGAAACCACTGATCCAAGCACAAGAGATGTTCTCAAACATCGTTAAAGAGATTACAGAGTAATCACCCTTCTCTTAGAGTAAGACTTCGGTCTTCTCTAACTACCCCTAACATACAAAACTTCTTTTTCTACATATAAACCCAAAATACTCACAACTAACTCTAATATAAAAAAGCTAGAACCTTTCAGCAGAGGGACATTGGTTGCGTTTTAGCGAAGCGTTAAGAAAGGCAAGCTGTGTACCACTCCACCATGACAGGCGCAACTAGAAAAGCATAGCTTTAGACAAGAGTATAAAAGCCAATCAACCATATGGACTGTCTACACAGGAGTGACGAAACACTAATGTATTAATCCTCCAAACAGAAAGTCCAACCATCCAGCAGAGGGACATGACATGACTTTTAGCCGAGCGTTAAGAAAGGCATGCCGTGTACCACTCCACCAAGACAGGCGAGACATAAGAAGACAAAGCTTTAGCTAACCACTAGAATATAAAACAACACTTCGAAACCTCACACAAGCCTCACAAGCCCTCTTAAACAGAAAGCAAGGGAAACATTAACCTCTATTCGTCATCATCCTCATCATCGCCAAATTCACGCTCAATCATACGCTGATACTCTTCTTCTTTCTCAGTCTTTAATTGCGCTTTAGTAAGCACAGCTTCATGTAGAAACTCTCCAAAAAAGGTAAGAGACTTTACTTTTGCCAAAAAGAGGTAAGTCCCTCCCAAAAGAGCAATAAAGGTTAAAGATACTATAAATTTTTGTACAGGAGAAAATATCTGTATAGGCTCTTTTTCACGTATCTCACAGACACCACCCGGACAGTGATCAGGGTCATTTTTAGTAAACAGTTTATAAAGCCAACATCCAACACAAACTGAAAAAGCACTTTCTAAAAACATCAAACTGATACATAAAACACAAACAAGCACTTTATAGAAAGTAATGTCCCAATGTAGTACAAACCAGTAAACCATTGGAAATGAGATCATCCAGCCTATAGCCCACGCAAAACGTTTCTGCGCTGCTCCAACATACTCTGGCTTCTGATTGCGCACAGCAAACTTGCCTAAGAGTAAAGAAGGTACGTAACGAGGGTTAATGACCCGCATCATAAAGTCAAAAAACAAAAATGCCAAATAGACCCGAGCAACAATAACATGGTTATAGCCTATACCAATAAAAATAACCATTGTCCCCAGCATACCTAATATACCTGCCGCAGCACGAGCTTCTCTCTCGTTAACTACCAAGACATCATAACCAGGAACTTTTTCACCATACTCTAAAAAAAAACTTTTAATACTCAAAAAATCATCCTTTATATTTCTAGGCGCGTATTATAGCAAAAAGTAGTGTCTTGACTAATCAAACAAGTCACTACCACAACTTTCATGCCATGCCACAATGTTTTCCCATGCTTCTTCTGCTGTCTCAACAAATCTAAAAAGCTCTAAGTCTTCAGGATCAATAACACCTTCTTCTACCAAAAAATCGAAATCAATCACTTTTTTCCAATAACTCTTACCTATAAAGATAATCGGGAGTGGTGCTATTTTACGTGTCTGCACCAATGTTAATATCTCAAAACTTTCATCGAAGGTACCATAACCACCTGGAAAAATCACCAACGCTCGAGCACGCCGCATAAAATGCAGTTTGCGCATAGCGAAGTAGTGAAACTGAAAACAGAGCTCTGGTGTGATATAAGGGTTAGGATACTGTTCATGAGGTAAAGTGATGTTAAGCCCAATGGATTTAGCCCCTACATCAAAAGCTCCACGGTTAGCAGCCTCCATTATCCCAGGACCACCACCTGTCATCAATGTGACCTTGGCATCTTCTGGCCCTCTTCCTGAACGTCCAACAATAGCACCGAAATTTCGAGCAACATCATAATAATGACTCTTTTTAAGTACTCTTTTGGCGATACGAAGCTCTTTTTTTACTTTTTTACTATTATCCTCATTATATGTATTCTTTAAAACTTCAAAACGTCGTTTTGCTTCAGCTTCTTCAACAATACGTGTTGAACCAAAAACTACAATGGTATGTTTGATCCCATGTTCGTCAAGTAACTGTTCTGCCTTTAAATAGTCTACTTGCAGACGTACACTTCGCATCTCATCACGACGAAGAAAGTCACAATCACGATCTGCTTCGATATAGTTTGTGTTATCCATGATCTGCTCTGTACGTGCATCTGTCATAGGATCTTCTTCTTTGGGTTTAGGACTTTGCCATGG
>JALSUN010000245.1 GCA_027061425.1 Helicobacteraceae bacterium | reverse complement strand
CTGAACATTCCTCCTGATTATTTGCTTAAAAAAGAGAGATTTTATTTAATCAGATAAGCTCTATCTTGCTGAATCATATTCCAAATCACACGCACCAAGTGTCTTCCCATAGAGCGTATTGCTTGTTGGTATTTTTTACCTTCTGATATCTTTTTCTCTATGTATTTCTTTGATTCTTCAACATGTTGAGTATGTTTCATTGTTGCTGTTATCATGGCCATTTTCGCATGTCTATTTGTTGAGATACTACGTTTGGAACCTCTATACTTTCCAGAACTGTTATCAAGGTTTGTCATGCCCAAATATAATGCTAGAGAAGCTTCACTTTTAAAACGATCCAAGGTACCGATCTCACCTGCTAATTCACCTGCAGTGACAGTTGCAAATCCTGGTATAGTCTCGATAACCTTTGCCATTTGTGAAGAAGGGATAAGTTGAGCAACGGCATCTTCGAGCTGCTTTATCTTTTCTTTCAACATAAGCAGTCTCATCGCATCATCATAAAACATAGATGCTGTATATTCAACTTCCGGACTGAAGCTGGCATCTTTTTGCCAAGCTTCGATAAGCATGATCCGCATAGGTCCAAGATGTTTGATCTTTAAAATACTTTTTGCTCTTAATCTGACGAGATCTCGCATATCTTCTTTGAGAGTAAAGAAACGTAAGAACCATAAGTTGTCTACGGCTTTGGTTATCAGCTTTAGGTCTGGTGCAACACTTTGAAGTTCAGTGGAAAAGCGGTTAATAAGGGCTATCTTCTCTTGCACTAATTGTTTACGTCGTCGTGTAAGTCGTTTTAGTCTTGTATTGGTATCATCAAAAGGTTTGATCTCTTGTAGCACTTTTTTAGATACTGGGAGATGCTGTTGCAATGAAAAAAGCTCAACGATCTTACGTGCATCGATCTGATCTGTTTTAGCAGCACCTGGAAAGATCTCCTTGTAGCGTGCCAATTTGATATTATTGACGTTAAACAGTTTATAGCCTCTTGCTTGTATGAGTCCGTCCAAAGGTCGTGCCCAACCGTTATATCCTTCCATTGCAATACTGAGTGTTGCATGGTTGTCATGGGCTTCTTTTTCGATGATCTTAAAAAAAGATTCAAAGCCTTTATCTGTATGTGTGATCTCAAACTCTTTGAGAATATTTCCTTGATCATCACTGATTGCTACAGCATGGTTCAAGCTACCTATATCAATACCGATTCTTAATTCATTGGGAGTTATATATGAAGTCATGTCTCTGCCTTGTGTGTAAAATAACCATCTTACTCACGTCTATGTTCAGAGCCACAGTATTTGGCACCATTCCAGTCAAAGACCTAAGATGGCGCAAGAGACAAAGGCGGCAATTCAGGTGAAGCTACTAAAGCTGACCCCTACAGCCACACCTTTGTCCGGATAGTTAGTATATCACAGACTTTTTGGTACTATTCTTCTATATGAAAAATATCTCTATCTCTTGCTAAAATCAATGATAGA
>JALSUN010000244.1 GCA_027061425.1 Helicobacteraceae bacterium | reverse complement strand
TGCTTGAAAAAACTAAAAAGATATGGGCAGAAAAAACAGCCTTGTGCGCTGAACGTGCGAAGGCAGGTAAAAAGACTTGGGTAAAAGCACCCTCAGCAAAAATACGTCTAAAAAGGTTGGGCAGTTTGAAGGCGATAAAAAAGATGTCACTATAGACATTGGCACCGAGGATGGACGCAGTTAAAAGATCACGGATAAATCCAAGGACCCGTGAAAAAAGGATGCCAAAACTGTTGGTAAAGATGTTTCTAAACATGGGTGTCCCGTGGTGATTTACGTTATTTTAACCGATAATTGATTAAAATGTATCTTTAAAATCACGGACAGTTTTATAGAGTAGTATTATGACCCTTGTGAAGTAGGGATTAGCGTTACAAACTTCATTGAAAATGGTGCCTTGTGGATTCCTGCCTTCGCAGGAATGACGGTGCTTTTGGATGCCAGTACTTTTTATAGAGTTGTTTAGTAAGGAACAAGATGATCGTTGGGATAGAGGGATATCTCGGAAGAAAAGTGAGCATAACTCACTTTTTTGCGAGTAAAATAAGATTAATGGAGACTCTATGATCGTAGGCATAGAAGGAACCATAGAACACAAAGAGCCTACTTTTGTGCATGTAAATACAAATGGACTGATTTATGAGGTCTTTATTTCACTACAAAGTTACAGTGCGATTACGAGTGAGCGTGTGAAGTTGTATACCTCTCATATTATACGAGAAGATGCCCAACTCCTTTATGGGTTTATTGACAAAAGTGAAAAAGTGCTGTTTGAACGCCTTATCAAGATCTCGGGTGTCGGACCTAAGGTCGGTATGGCGATCTGTTCTACTTTTTCTGCTTCGCAGTTTGGTGAGGTCATCGCCTTAGGTGATATTAACCGTTTGAAAAAGGTACCGGGTATAGGTCCTAAAAGTGCAGGGCGCATACTTGTTGAGCTTAATGGCTTCGACGCGATTTTAAGTGAACAAGACCCTGCCGCTAACCCAGCTGTAAGTGAAGCAAGTCAGGCATTAGAGTCATTGGGCTTTAAAAAAGAGCAGATCTCCAAGGTGTTGAGTAGTTGTTCTGCGACGGATACAGCGGGCTTGGTTAAAGAAGCTTTGAAAAAATTACAAAAATTATAGAGATATTTAAAGGATAAACTTGAAATTAGCAATACTATTTGGCGGTGCCAGTTATGAACATGAGATCAGCATCGTCAGTGCCATCACTATAAAAGAGAAGCTTCACAACTTTACCTTAGAGTTTATTTTCTGTGACCAAGATCATCGTTTTTATAAAATTGATGATAAAGATATGATTGCCAAGACCTTTGCATCTGGTGCCCATAAAAAAATGCCACAACTCTCACTTGACAATGGTGCCTTTGTTCAAAAAAAGATGTTTGGTTCTGAACGTTTAGAGATGCCAGTACTTAACCTTATCCATGGTGCTGATGGTGAAGATGGTACCATGGCTTCACTTTTAGACTTTTTTGACATTGCTTACATAGGTCCTCGTCCTACTGCTTCCGTCTTTAGTTATGACAAGATGCACACCAAGTGGTTTGCAGATGCTATCGGTGTGAAAACAGTAGCTTATGAGAGTATGCACTCCTCACAAAGAGGCGAGATCAAGACAGCACTTCCTTTTATCATTAAACCCGCACGACTTGGAAGCTCTATCGGTGTGAGTGTTATAAAAGAGGCCTCAGAGATAGAGTATGCCTTAGATGTTGCCTTTGAGTTTGATGATAACATCATTATAGAGCCATTTATAGAGGGTGTTAAAGAGTATAACCTTGCGGGATATAGTGCTAATGGCGAGGTGAATTACTCTATTGTTGAAGAGCCTCAGAAAAATGAGTTTTTAGATTTTGATAAAAAGTATCTTGACTTTTCACGTTCATCTTCCGTGAGTGAGGCTGAAATCTCTGCTGCGTTGGTGACAAAACTCCAAAGTACGTTTAAAACCATCTATACCCATATGTTTGAAGGTGCATTGATACGTTGTGACTTCTTTGTGGTTGATGGTGAGGTTCTTCTTAATGAGATCAACCCCATCCCAGGCTCTATGGCAAACTATCTCTTTAGTGATTTTGAGAAGGTCATTAACACTCTTTTAGCCAACCTGCCACAACAGCGCCGTCCACAAGTAAACTATCAGTACATTCACTCTATCAACCAAGCAAAAGGGAAATAACCGTGGCCATAAAATCAATCCAGTACAAACACCAAACCTTTCAAGTCTCGTATGAGATCGTCAATCCTGAAAAAAGTAAAACAATGATCTTTCTACATGGATGGGGTTCGAACAAGGAACTGATGAAAGGTGCTTTTGGTGAGACTATGGATGCTTTTCGTCATGTCTACATCGATCTTCCTGGTTTTGGTAACAGTACCTGTAATCTGGCCTTAGTCACAGAAGACTATGCCAACATCATAGAGCTCTTTTTAGCGCAGATCAATGCCAACCAAGACCATATCGTTTTGGGACACTCTTTTGGTGGTAAGGTGGGACTGCTTCTTAACCCTCAAATCCTTGTCTTGGTGGGAAGTGCAGGAATTCCTGTGCCTAAACCTCTAAAGATTCAGGCAAAAATAGCACTTTTCAAAATGGTGAAGTTCACGGGTATTACCAAGCTTCGCTCTATGTTTGTAGCAGAAGATGCCAAGCAACTCACTGAGATTATGTATCAGACCTTTAAAAATGTAGTCAATGAAGACTTGAGTGCTGATTTTAGCGCTTACAGTGGAAAAGCACTGCTATGCTGGGGACGTGATGATACGGCCACACCACTCTGGACGGCTGAAAAGATGGTAGAGTTGATGTCCGATGCGCGTTTGGCTGTGTTTGAAGGTGACCATTACTTCTTCTTGAAAGAGGCAGACCGTGTAGCACAAGAAGTTGAAAAAACTGTGTTACTGACCCTACAACACTAGGTCTGAAGATGGATTTTTTAGCATTTTTCACCAACATCGTTTTTGTGATGGCCTTAGGCTTTTACCTCATTACCAACCTACAGTGGTATGACTATAAGATAGAGCGTGTGGTGCTCAAACACCACAAACCCCTCTGGCACTTTTCTCTGTTTATTCTCCCTTTCATCCTCTATTACACATTACCTCAATACTTCACCTATATCTTAGTCGTCTATCTGGTACTACTAAGCTTTTGGTACTACAAACTTGACAAAAAACTGGTCTTTACCTGGCGTGTCAAACGTTTCTTGATCTTGCTTTTTATGGTGACTTTTTTCTTGGCTATGGTCTCTATGATCAAAGAACTTGAAGGATACTCATTTGTGTTTTTACCACTGCTTCTGACTTATGTAGGAAGTAAGGGGGCTGAAAACTATATGTTTATGGCTTACAAAAAAGAGGCGCAGAAAAAACTTCTCTCTCGTAAAAACTTAAAAGTGGTCTGTGTTACGGGTAGCTACGGTAAAACAAGTATGAAGAACTTCATCGCACAGATACTTTCACAGAAGTACAAGGTCTATGCAACACCTAGAAGTGTTAACACTATCGCCGGTCTGGTGCGTGATGTTAACATGGATCTGCCAGAAGATACTGAGGTCTATGTCTGTGAAGCAGGCGCAAGACTTCGTGGTGACATCTACACCATCGCACAGTTTGTACAGCCTCACATCGCTGTAGTGGGTAAGGTGGGTCCTCAACATTTAGAGTACTTTAAGAGCATAGAGAACATACAGCGTACCAAGTTAGAGATCATTCAGTCACCACGTCTGGAGCAGGCTTTTGTCCACAATGGTGTGACACAAGAACAACACGAAAAAGTGACCTTCTTTGGTAACGCGGTTCACGATGTAGAAGCAACCTTAGAAGGGCTCTCTTTTGAGATGCAACTGCATGATGAGACCTTAGTGTTAGAGAGTAAAATCTTAGGTGCCTTTAACACCATTAACCTAGAAGCTTCTGTATTGGTGGCAGATGCCTTAGGCCTGAGTGCTCAAGAGATCTCTAAGGGTGTTGCTGGACTTGAGAGTGTAGAACATCGTCTGCAACGTATTGATGCCGGTGGTAAAATCATCTTGGACGATGGCTATAATGGAAATATTGATGGTATGTTAGAAGGTGTACGTCTTCTCTCTTTACATAGTGGACGTAAGGTGATTGTGACACCTGGTCTTGTTGAAAGTACAGAGGCCCTAAACTTAGAGCTGATAGAAGCTATTAACAAGGTCTGTGACATCGCTATTATTACGGGACAGCTTAATGCAACACTCTTTGACAAACATCTTACCGTTTTGGAAAAGATCATGCTCTCAGACAAAACACAGCTTACTAAAGTACTTGGTGAAAAGACCAGAGCAGGCGATATCATCCTCTTTGCAAATGATGCACCAAACTTCATCTAATGGAGACAACATTTATCCTTAAAAAGGTAGTGGGGGAGATGCTGAACCCGCTCTCCATAGGTCTTATTATCGCTTTTATCGGTGTTTTGGCACTTTATGGTGGACGTCAACGTACTGCAAAATTCTTACTTCCTTTTGCCTTTTTATGGATCGCTCTTTTAAGTTATGGACCCATCAGTGCCCTATTACTCAACCCTTTGGAGAGACAGTACCCTGCGCTTTTAGAGAGCCCCGTCGGTGTTGATTATATTTTGGTTTTGGGAAATGAACACCATACAAACAAAAACCTTCCCATAACAGCACAAGTCAGTGCTACAGCCATAGTACGTCTGAGTGAGGGCATACGTCACTATCAAAAACTTCCCGGCAGTACCTTGGTGCTTTCGGGATATGCAGGCTTGGAAGATGAAAACTCTCATGCACTGATGCAGAAGCGTTTGGCCGTTGCTTTAGGGGTTGATGGAAGAGATATCAAAATGTTGACAAGTCCGAAAGATACACAAGAAGAGGCAGAAGCGATGAAAAAACTGGTGGGTAATACCCCTTTTATCTTAGTGACTTCTGCCTCTCATATGCCCCGTGCAATGCAACTGTTTAATGACTTGGGTATGCATCCTGTTGCAGCACCTACTGATTATCATGCTCAAGAGAAAAGTTCGTGGTTGCATATGCCAAGAAGTGATGGACTGCGTAGCAGTGGACTGGCCTTTCATGAATATTATGGAAGCATTTGGAATTGGATTAAAAGATGATAGAAAAACTGTTTAAATTTTTAGAGTGGTTTGTGAGATGGATAGGCTACAGTGCGGGAGTGACTTTAGCACTACTTATCATTTTGGTGGTATATGATGCTTTGATGCGCTACATATTTCAATCAGGCTCCATTGCTCTGCAAGAGCTGGAGTGGCACCTTTTTGATGTGGTTATTATGTTGGGCATCGCCTATACCTTGCAACGTGCTTCACATGTCCGTGTTGATATATTTTACGACAACTACAGTGACAAGACCCGCCATA
>JALSUN010000243.1 GCA_027061425.1 Helicobacteraceae bacterium | reverse complement strand
TTGGGATGATCCTAAACTGGCACTTAGCGGTGAGCAAAAAGAGAAACTTCTTGTTGTGAGAAAAGCGACTATGGGTGGTGTCAAGGCGGTCAAACCACAGATCATGCAGTTACAGCAGAAGATCAAGCAGATGACAATGTCAGGTGTTGATACAGCTAAAATTACACCTCTTATAGACAAAGTTGCAAAACTCAAAGCTACTGCTAGTAAGGTTCATGTACAGTGTATCCATGACACTAAAAATATATTGACAAAACAGCAGGTAGGCTATCTTTTAGGGCGTTAGAGGGAGACTCTTTGAAATTTTAGAATGTGAAGGTTCAGGGTGTTATCACCCTGTTTCAACGTATCTGTTTATTCAAAACGATTGCTGTAAATATAGGCACCCTGAGACCAAACAGAAACCCCATTACCCATGCCATCTACTGCAATCTGAGGGTTGTTCGCTGAAGTCATATTGGTCTCGATCAGTGTTGCCCCCAACCAGCTACCACTGCTGGCATCATAACGGTTACTCCAGATGTTATTACGAGTTCCGTCATCCTGCTGCCAGACCACAACTGCATTACCACTAGCATCTATCGCAACCTGAGGACCCTCTGCATCATTCGTACTGTTCTCGATCAATGACGCCGTCGACCAGCTACCACTACTGGCATCATAACGGTTACTCCAGATGTTATGACGGGTTCCATCATCCTGCTGCCAGACCACAACTGCATTACCACTAGCATCCATCGCAACCTGAGGACCCTCTGTATCATTCATACTGTCCTCGATCAACGACGCTGTCGACCAGGTTCCACTACCGGCATCGTAACGGTTACTCCAGATGTTATTACGAGTTCCGTCATGCTGCTTCCAGACTGCGATCGCATTACCACTGCCATCCACTGCGACGTGAGGATTCATGGCAGACCCTGTATCGTTATTTTCAATCACTACCGCCGTTGACCATCTACTGCTGTTAACATCGTAGTGGTTGCTGTAGATACTGTAGTAACTTCCATCACGCTGCTGCCAAACTGCGACTGCCTTGCCACTATCGTTCATCGCCACCTGAGGAAACTGGGCATGGCCAGCATTTCTCTCGAGCACACTTATCGCAGACCAAACACCGCTACTAGCATAGTAGTGACTACTGTAGATACTGTAGTAACTTCCATCATACTGCTGCCAGACCGTGACTGCATTACCGTTTCCGTCCATCGCGACCTGAGAAAACTCGGCAGAAGACAAGGGTTGCGGGAGTAATTTTACCCCAGACCAACTTCCACTACTGGCATCGTAGTAGTTACTGTAAATGCGTTTGATATCATCTATATTTTTCTGAACCCAGACCACGACCGCATTGCCACTGCCATCCATCGCGACTTTAGGTCTTTCTGCCATAGTCCAATTATTCTCAACCAATTCTGGTTCCAACCAGCTATCGCTTCCTACATCGTAATGCTTACTGTAGATATGGTAGGGACTCTTATACAACTGCCAAACCACGATCGCATTACCACTATCGTCCACTGCAATCTGAGGGAACTTGGCACGATCGGTATTCTCTATCACTGATGCCGTAGACCACCTACCATCAGTCGTCAAAAAATTCCAGACACGATCAACCGCCATTCGGATGCCGTGCAGGTCTCTCACCCAGTTAGTGACCCTAGCCGTATAAGAGCTGCGCAGGGCCAAACGTCCAGTATCAACGTCTAAAGTCGCTTTACCATTATTGTAGCTAACCGTTCCTGCCACTTTACCCTTTACATTTTTCAGCGTAAAAGTCTCCCCTGTGATGGACGATCTGTTCATCTCTTCGCTGAAGATAACACTCAACCTAGAACTACTGTGTGGAACTTCATCCCCCTCCTGCGGATCAGTAGAGACTACCGTAGGTGGCGTGATATCTCGTGAGTTCAAGGTCGTAAAGCTCCAGCTGTAACTATCGGCAAGAGCATTCCCTGCTCTATCCATGACACCATTCGTCACTTCAGCAGTATAGAGTGTCCCCTCTTTAAGTGGTGAAGCAGGGCTAAAGACCACCCCACTGCCTGCTGTACTGACCGTACCTGAGAGATAAGTATCTCCCTCTTTCACTCTGAATGTGACATTGTTGAGCGTCGTAGGATCGACCACTTCATCGAAAGTCACACTGACCATCGTGCTCAGCCCAATATCGCTGCTGCCATCCTGCGGCGAAACACTCTGTACACTCGGCGCAACGGTATCGGCCACCTCGCCAGTTGTAAATCGCCAGCTTTGATCGACACTGACCGTATTACCCGAACTATCCTTTAACCCCTGCAACAAGGTTAAAACATATTCTGTGTTATAACGCAACGGTGACTTAGGCGTAAAAGTAAGACTGTTAAGTGAAACTTCGACACTTCCGGCAACCACCTTACTCCCCTCTTTCAACACCACCATATCTGATGTCACACTCTTTACATCGATCGCCTCATCGAACGTCAGTGTGACCACGGTGTTAGTCATAACATTCGTACTTTTGTTCGCGGGTTGCGAACTCACAACGATTGGCGCTGACCTGTCCCCCTGCATCGTTGTCGTTGTTCCTCCGTCGCTACAACCACCCAAAAGTAATCCAGCCACCAAAAAACTTATTGAAATTGTACATTTATAGTCTCTTCTCATAATATACTCCTTATATATAGTATAAGATTTAAACGTTCTAAAAACGTTCCAAAAATTGTTTTTGGTTGATGTGCTCATATAAATTTATGGTAAAAGATTAATTTCTTATTTTCCACACTATTTCCACACTTTTTTCTCTTAAACTGTTACTACGAAAGCAAGAGAGAGACTCACTCCACTCTTCACTTGTCTTTCTTTGTGATTCAGCACCTTTTTAAGCTGATAGCATTTTCATTTTCTTTGTGGCTTTGTAACCCATAAAACACTCCTTTTCCCTTCTCATTTTTTTACGATGAGCCATTTAGTGGCTCCCTGCATTGCACTGTTGGTGCTTATCATTTTCTGAGAAGGATACCTTAGCCTCTATTTATTCTTTATTACCACATCCTATTTTGCTATAATATTGCCAATATTTAGGGCAATGCCCAAGAAAGTAGAATATATGGATTACTTTGCTAAACGAATTATCCCTTGTCTCGATGTCAAAGATGGTCGCGTCGTTAAGGGCGTGAACTTTGTGGGTCTTAAAGATGCCGGTGACCCTGTCGAGGTAGCCAAGCGCTACAATGAAGAGGGTGCAGACGAGATTACTTTTTTAGACATCGGTGCCTCTCATGAAGGTCGTGACACTATTGTGGACATTGTTGAAAAAGTGGCTAAAGAGGTCTTTATACCCCTAACTGTCGGTGGTGGTATCCGTAAACTTGAAGATATCTATGCACTTTTAAATGTAGGGTGTGACAAAGTAAGCATAAACTCCGCCGCTATTAAACGTCCTGAACTCATCAACGAAGGAGCCAAACGTTTTGGTGCCCAGTGTATCGTTGTCGCGATAGATGTTAAAAAGACAGGCGACCAATACAATGTCTACTTAAACGGTGGGCGTGTTGACACCGGTATCAATGCTGTTGAGTGGGCCAAAGAAGCGGTAGATCGTGGAGCAGGGGAAATTTTGCTCACCTCTATGGATGCAGACGGTACAAAAGCTGGTTTTGATATCCCCATTACCCAACAGATTAGTGAGTTGGTCAACGTCCCTATCATTGCCAGTGGTGGTGCAGGAACGATGGAACACATCAAAGAGGCTTTTGAATGTGGTGCTGATGCAGCACTTGCTGCGAGTATCTTCCACTACAAAGAGATCGATATTATGGATCTTAAACATTACCTTCACAACCAACATATACCAGTGAGACTCTAATGATTATATGCGCCGGAAACAACGAGACCTTTGACTTTGCTACACCTATGGGGGTAGGGCTTGTTGAGACTGCCATGAACCTTACTAGACTCTGTCTTTTTGATAAACCTGAGTTTATCTTGTTTGTGGGGAGTGCAGGCTCATATGGTAACAGAGAGATTTTTGAGATTATAGAGTCTAAAACCGCCAGTAATATAGAGCTTGCCTTTTTAGAGAAGAAGGCTTATACCCCTTTGGACAACGTGGTAAGTACCAACACAGAAGGGACAAAAGACATTTTAGTCAACTCTTCAAACTACATCTCTACAGACAAAGAACTTGTCAAAAAATTTTTAGGTTTTGGTGTGGAGATCGAAAACATGGAGTTTTTTAGCGTTCTGCGTATCGCTCAAGAGTTTGACATCCCTGCAGGCGGTGTTTTTTGTGTCACCAACTACTGTGACGAAAATGCCCATGCAGACTTTCTCAAAAACCATGAAGAGGCTAAAAAACGCCTTGGTGCTCATGTTAAAAAGCGCATTAACGCCTTAACAGCGAAGTAAACTTACGAAGAACAAGAGAGCTTGAGATTTTTCATGCTCTTGGGGGCTGGTTTAGCAAAATGTTCTGCTTTAGGATGCTCGTTAAAGGGTGTTCTTGCCAAAATCAACATCTCATCTACCCCACTGTAATCCCCTCTATGAGCCTTGTCTATGGCGTACTCCAACATATAATTCTTCAAAACATACTTTGGGTTGGTTGCACACATTTGAGTCTGGCGCTCCTGCGTCGATGTCACCTCTTTTAAGAGACGTTTCTCATAAAACTCTAACCAATCCTTCATCGGCTCTTCTAGAGTGCACATTTCTAAAAGAGTTGACTTCTCCCCATCATAATGACTCAAGGTTCTAAAAAAGTAGGTATAGTCTATCTGCTCTTGTTGCATCAGACCAAAGAGCCAACGTAACATCGAGAGATCCTCTTCATCTTCTACAAGCAGTCCTAACTTTTTACGCATAAATCCCAGATAGTAACTGCTGTACTTCTCACCAAAAAGTTCTAAAGCCTCTTGCATACGTTCTATGCTGACCAGTGGTGAAAGTGCCCGCATTAACATACTGAGATTCCACTGCGCGACATTAGGCTGTTGACCAAAGGCATAACGTCCCTGAGTGTCAGTATGGTTGCAGATGTAGTTAAAGTCATAATCATCTAAAAAAGCAAAAGGACCATAATCTATGGTGAGTCCTGCCATCGACATGTTGTCTGTGTTCATCACCCCGTGGTTAAAGCCTACGCCTTGCCATTTTGCCAAGAGTAGGGCGGTGCGGTCTATAAGCTCTTCAAACATCAAGAAGTAGGCATCTTCTTTACCCTCAAGATGAGCGTAACTTTCTACTATAACATAGTCTGCTAACTGTTCTAGCTTGTCAAATTGCTGTTTGTTATAGAAGTATTCAAAGGTACCAAAACGTACCCAAGAGGTTGACATACGAAGGACCATAGCCCCTTTTTCCCAACGCTCTCTTGCCACATCATGGTCTGAACCTATAAGGGCAAAGGCACGAGATGTAGCAATATGAAGACCACACATCGCCTCAGACATAAGGTACTCTCTAATAGAGGAACGAAGCACCGCCCGACCATCACCTTGACGTGAATACAAGGTCTCGCCCGCACCCTTTAACTGCAGGTTCCAGCCACTTTCACTTTTGCCAAGGTTCATCACACGACCATCTCCCAAGCGAGGTACAAAATGACCAAATTGATGCCCAGCATAACACATAGAAAAAGGCTTACTTCCCTCCAGCAAGGTCTCTCCATTACACAAGGCTGTCAAAAAGTCTTCATCATTAACATCCACACCTAAAATCTCAGCAGCATCCTGACTGTAACTGATTAGAAATGGTTTTTTAAGTGGCGCGATATCACTCTTGTCATAAAACTCCACATCAAGAGTAAGATAAGGGGTGGTAAGTTTAAGCTCTTGTAAATTCATAAGAGAGTTTTAACAGATAAAGTGTGAAAAGGAGTGGTGTCTCAAAAAATTAGGAGAGAAGTTAAGAAAAAAAGAAGAAGCAAAAAACAAAATCAATCTGTAAAAGTTTCAGATGTGGTGTAAGTTGTGCTGGGTGTGAACCCGAAGACGCACTAGTGTGCGTTGAGAGGTGAACCCCAGTGCAAATTGCACTGCAGCTGGAACTTTTATTTTATGTTGGTTGCCCAGTATTGACGAATCATATCTTTTGTTGCTTCTGGAAGTGGAATATAACCCAACTTCTTAGCCGCTGCATCGCCATTTTTGAAAGCATAGTCAAAGAACTTGATCACTTTTTTGTTCATCTCGCCTTTTTCAATAGGAAGAAGGATAAAAGTCGCTGCAACAATAGGGTACGAAGTATCACCTGGTTGTAGAGCTAACATCGCATAGAAGTTGTCTTCTTTAGTCCAAGAAGCGTACTTCGCTGCTGCTTTAAAGTTTACCTCTTTAGCCTCAACCCATTTACCACTTGCTGTTTGAAGTGTTGCTGCTGCTAAGTGGTTTTTCTCTTTATAAGCGTTTTCAATGTAACCAAGAGTATATGGTGTCTGTTTTACTAAAGATGCTACACCCTCATTACCCTTACCACCAATACCTACAGCCCAGTCGATCGCTTTACCGGCACCATAGTTGTCAGCCCAGTTTTTAGAGCTTTTGTTTAGGTAGTAGGTAAAGTTATATGTCGTACCTGAACCATCAGAACGGTGAACAACAATGATCTCCTGATTAGGAAGTTTGAGACCTTTGTTATCTGCAACGATAGCGGCATCGTTCCACTTGGTGATCTTACCTGCAAAGATATCTGCAACCACTTCATTTTTAAGGTGAAGCTCTGCATCTTTGATACCAGGAACGTTAATAGCAACTACAATTGAACCAATAACTGCTGGAAACTGTAGAAGTTTCTTCTTAGCAAGCTCTTTTGACTTAAGAGGCTTGTCAGAAGCACCAAAATTAACGATACGTTTAGAGATCTGCTTGATCCCTCCACCCGAACCGATAGACTGGTAGTTTACACGTGAGTGCGTCTCTTTACCATACTTATAAGCCCAGTCATAATAGAGTGGAGCGGGAAATGATGCGCCAGCACCACTAAACTTGTCACCTGCAACAGAAGCAGTAGCAGCAACAGCAATAAGAAGTGCACTTGTAGCCAATTTTTTGAACATATTAATTCCTTACTTGGATGTTTGATGGTGCAATAATAGAGTAACAATGTAACAAGAAGGTTACAAAGTATTTTTTATGAGAAGGGTTTTGTTGTAGAAAAGTTTTGACGCTGTCTGCGCAGCATATAGTAAGCCAAAGCACTATAAACTGCTGTTTGCATCCATAACAGGCCAAACTGACCTATCACCTGAGAAAAATCGGTACCCATCTGGTTGAGTCTTAAAAAACCCTGTATAGCTGGTGTACTGGGTGAAATACTAGAGAGCCAGATGAGCCATTGGGGCATAGACTCCAAAGGCCAGACAAAACCGGCACTAAAGACCAAAGGCAGTGAGGTTATAAGTATTACAGGGGTAGGATAGACACGTGACTTTAGGAGTGCACCTAAAAATGTTCCTAAAGATAAAACAGCAATTAAAAAGCTTCCTGAAAAAATCATCAACTCACTTACTTTGGCAATATGTGGAACTCCAAAAAGTGTAAAAGTAAAACCAAAATAGAAGAGCATATGGAGTGAAAATATTAGACCAAAAGCAAGATAACGCACACCCATAACAGACACAATAGACCCACTGCTATAATAACCCCCTTTGCCTTCTCTCATCTCTTGGCCTTGTGTCGCTCCCAACATTCCCATCCCTATCAACAAGGTCTGCTGCAGTATAAGGATATAGATAGCAGGAACTACATAGTTGATGTAAGAGGAGCTGACATTAAAGGTGTTCAAGAACTCGATTTTAAAAGGGGTGTACTGCATCTTTGCTGTGACCATAGGCACACTCTTTTTAAGTAAGTTTCCTACTTGTACTGTAGCACTTTCAGTAAGCACTGAACGCATGGTTCCTTGCACCACACCTCCATAGATAAGAAAGTATGTTGCGTCTGCTCCGACACTGATCACAGGTTCTTTTCCAAGATAGAGGTCGCGTTTAAAATGTTTTGGAATAATAATAAGCGCACTTACCTTGTTGTTAATAATTGCATTTTTAGCCGCCGCTTCACTTAAATAGTGACTGTCCACGACCATCTGTGCACTGGCATCAAGCATAAATGAGATCTCTCGACTCAAGTCACTATGGTCATAATCTACCACTGCCACCGGCAGTGCAGAGACCGACTCTTTAAGATATGGCTGTGGATAGAGAAAGGCATAAAGTATGACCCCACCAAAGATGGTAAGTAAAATATCAAAATCTGAAAAAATAGCCCGATACTCTGCTTTTAACATCTTTAAAAACTTCATTTTATCCACCGTTTAGAACATGCTTTGTAACGCCAATAGACCAAGGGAGTTACTGACAAAAAGAGTGCCAACATACCAAAGGCAGTCCCCACACTAGAGAGGGGTGCTCCATAATTTGCTTGAGAGATCTGTATGTGAATGTAGTGTGAGATCGGTAAAAGGTCATGCCAAGCAACAGCTACACCTTCCATATTTAGCAGTGGAAAGGTAATTCCCATCGCTGCAAATGCTGGTGCTGTAAAGACTGCTGTAAAGCTCAATGCAGCATCATACTTATACTCTATGGCATAAAAAGCATACGCTAAAACCTGATACACAACAACCGTCAATAAAACAGCCCCTGCAAGAATCCACCATGATCCCGCAAAAGGCCAAGGCATCACACCATACACAAAATAGACAATTCCCATACCCCAGAGCAGTTGAATAATTGTGTAAGGTAACATCTTACCAAGCATCGCAGCACTCAACGAACCTCCTGCAGATGCTAACCATTTCTCTTCACGTCCATTTTTAAACATCTCACCAATGGCGATTACCATCGTCAACATCACTAAAATAGACCAAAAAGCTGGTAACATTGCACTCACTAAAAAGAGAAAATAGTTATTATAAGTGTTAAAAAAAGGGGTGATTTGAAGAGCGATGGGCGCCACCGCACTTTTTGCCAACTCTGGTCGCTGATCATCTGCGAGTGTCTGCACAAAATCTATGGTAGCCGCACTGTTAAGAAGTACTGCAGAGAAGGCTGACTTCAAGACCTTGCTCATTAAAATAAACTGTGTGTTCAACATCACAGAAAGCGTTGGCTGTTCTCCTCTACGAATGTTTTTCTCAAAATGATCGGGTATGATGACAATGGCATAGATGGAACCCTCTCTTAATGCTACAGAAGCCTCATGAACAGAGTCGTAATACTCTTTAATCTGCAAGGTTGCAGAACTCTCGATAGCTGAGAGTTGCATTCTTGAAAAACGTGAATAGTCTTTGTCAACCACGCCAATAGGCAGGTCTCTAGGCACACCACTGATAAAAATAGCCACAATAAGACCAAAACACACAAGTGGTATCCAACTCAGGAAACTGAGCATATACCAACTTTTATTGATCACTTTAACCTCTTGTGATGCCGCGCCTAAAACCTTTTGAAAGTAGTTCATGGAAGTTGAATTAAAACACTCATCCCAACACGTAGACCCTCTATAGGTTCAACTGGACGTAGCTCTACTTCAAAACTTTTCAAGTCAAAACCTTTGCCAGCCTCTGCAGCCCGCCACGTGGCATACTCCCCCATAACACTTATGTGGGTCACTACAAAGGGTTTTTTCTCTTGTAAAGCAGGAATCTCAAGCTCTAAAGTCTCACCTTTTTTAAAGTACTTTAAAAGGTCCTCGCGAACATGAAACTTTGCCCAAGAGTCATTAATATCAACAAGGGTCACAACCGGAAAACCTGTAGGTGCCAACTCCCCTTCATGGATCAAGATCTGTGACACTTCACCCGCATGAAAAGCGTACTGCTTGGTCTCTTTTATGTAAGAGTTAACTTCATCTACCTTGCCAGCATAGACCTCTTCTTGTGCCTTTGCTGCCTCTTTTTGTTCTACTCTTGCACCCTCTTTAGCCATCATATACATCTGTCTAGCCGCGTTACTCTGATACTGCGCTGCTTTATACTTAGTATAGACCTCGTCACGTTTTTGTTCAGGTATCACGCCCTCTTTGTAAAGTTTTTGTATGCGTGTGTAAGTCTTAAAAAGTAGTTTTTCAGCCTCTCGTGCACGGTGCCATTGGTCTTTTGCTGCCGCTATCTGCTGTTTACGTGCGCCCTTGTCTGCTTGCTTGACAACTGCTCCTGCTGCATTTTGAGCCGACTGTGCCTGCTTTAACTTCGCTTGAACCTCAGGAGAATTGATGCTAAATATAAAGTCGCCAACACTCACAACATCACCTCTACTAACACCAACATGGTCTATACGTCCAGGTACCTTTGAGGAGACAGAGTAGTACTGTGCATCTATCTCACCTTGAAGTCTAATGGGTTTGGGTTGATATGCTTCATAAAACATATAACTCACACCACTAACAATACCTATAACAACTGCTGTACCCACTACTTTAGCTAAAACACTCATCGCTCCACCTCTTCACCATTTGCTGCCATCTCAAAAAACCGCTCGCTGCTTTCACTCAAAATCATTAAGTACGACAACTTCTGATCAAAATCATAAGCCACTTTCAGACGTTCTGTCTTTTTTGCTGCTAAAAACAGCTCCGCATCATTTAACTCCAAAGACGTAGAGAGTCCCGAGTTAAAAGCGATACGTCTTAGTTTTACATTTTCCTCAGCCATTGCTAACGAAGAGTCTATGGCCTTGAATTCATCTAAATACAAGATCACTTCATTATAAGTCTTCTCCACTAAAATTGAGAGGTCTTGTTTGGCCTGTTGTTGTAATAAAACCAACTGTTGGTCTACGATCTTAGCTGATTCATACTTCTCACTTCGACCCGTAGCCGAGAGTAAGTTAATATTCACTGCCACACCTGCAAACCAATCAGGTGCAGACTGAGAGATGATAGAGTCATCTCTATAGAGATTATAGTTACCAAAAGCCACCACTGTTGGCATGTAATTACCACGTTCCATTCCTACCACAGCAGAGGTCTGTTTACGTTTTGAATCTAAAAGATGCAGTGCTGGATAGTTTTTTATGGCATTACTGACATAGTAATCTTTATTTTTAATATTTTCATTGATAAAGAGTGGTGAAGTAATGTTGATATCCGGCTCTTTGAGTAACATTCTTAATGCTGACTGTGCAATGGTCAGTTTATGATGTGCCTTAATCGTCTCCGTTGTTGCTTTGTCATATTGCACTTGTGCGTTGAGCAGTTCTACCTTGGCGATCTGCCCTTGTGCCTGTAACTTTTGGGCATGTTCAAAATGCATTTTAAAGGTCTCTTCAACCTCTATTCTGGTCTCATAATAGGCTTTTCCCATCTTTACACCATAGTAGTACTTTACCAGTTGGATAAAGGTCTTTTGACGCATCAGCTCCTCTTTTGCCTTTTCTGCATCTATTTGTGCTTGTGCAATATCTGAAAAGTAGAGGGTTTTTCCACCTGCAAAAATAGGCCATAATATAGAGATATTCGCTAAAAAAACATCCTGCTTACTTAAATCAACAGTTCCATCCTCTGATGATATCCTTGGCAATGTACCAGGAGGATTTCCAAAAAAATTTTCTATATTTGTCTGTACATTATTAATAGGTTCACTCAAATCCAAATCAATAGGTTTAGAGAGGTGTGTATAAGAACCATGCAGATCAATACTCGGCATGTACATCATAGAATCAGCACCATCTTTAACACTCTGTGAATGTTTTACACTACTTTGACTTGCCTTGAGTCCATCATTACGCTCTTGCACAAGATCCCATGCCTGATCAATTGAGATCTCATTTGCTGAGAGAGAGAGCGTTACTAAAAAAAGCGTCTGTATAACACGTTTCATTTTCCTACTTTTTTTCCAATTTTACCCGTTGAGAATGGGTAATAGCTACAGCCATAGCATCAGAGATATCAAGAGGTCTGATCTCTTTTTTTATCCCTAAAAGCCGCTGCACCATAAAAGCCACCTGCTCTTTAGCTGCCTTAGCTTTACCCGTTAAAGCACGTTTGACCTGTAAGGGGGTGTACTCTGAGAACTGACCAAATTCTTGTAACAGTTTTAGCATGATGGCCCCACGGAACTGAGCCAGTTTTAAGACGGTCTGAGGGTTATGCGCATAAAAAATATCTTCCATAGCCACTTCATCTATAGTATGTTTTGCAAATATCTGGTCTAAACCCTCTACCATTTGTGGGATCTGAAACTGGAGGTCCTCTTGCTTCATTTTAATAAGGCCTGCTTCGACTAAACTGATTTTGCCACGCTCTAAAGAGATTACAGCATAACCCATGTTCCGTGTACCCGGATCTATTCCTAATATATTCATTTCGGATTGTAACACATTTACTTTTTGATAATCAGGAGAATAAGAATAACTATTTAAAATATCATATTTTTTCACCATTACTGCTAACATACCTTGTATTATAATATTTTTAAAGGCAATTACCATGAATTATGCACAACGCTCCCCTACATATAAATTAGATACTCTAAATATTTCTCTTGATGATGATTATGAAGGTAAGGTCTCTGCCAAAGTCGATTTTTGTGAGATAGAAGATGCAAAAACAGCTGTTATCTATGTTCACGGCTATATGGACTACTTTTTCCAAAGACACATGGCTGATTTTTTTATAGACAAAGGCATCAGTTTTTATGCTCTTGAATTACGAAAATATGGTAGTTCTATAAAAACACACCAACATGAAAACTTCTGTAAAGATATCAGAGAGTACTATGCAGAGCTTACCTTTGTCATTAAAAAAGCAAAAGAGGCAGGGCATCAAAACATCATACTTCATGGCCACTCTACAGGTGGACTCATCGTCACACACTACCTTCAGCACTCACAACATAGAGATCTGATTTCAGGAGCTATTTTAAACAGTCCATTTTTTGCTTTTAACGCAAGTAGTACAGCAATAAAACTTCTTTCTATCGTGGCTCCTATAGGAAAGCTTTTTCCATTTTTAAAATTTACACAATTAAACTCACTCTATACTGAGAGTTTACATAAGGATTATAGAGGACGATGGGACTTTAATCTTCACTACAAGCCCATCCCCTCTTTTATAAGTTATTTTGGATGGATGCATGCTATTTTAAATGCACAATATGAGATATATAGTAGTACCATAGATGAACTACCTTGTCTGATCTTACACTCAGACACATCATATTTTAAAACAACATGGAGTGATAAAATTACCTCCTCTGATGGCGTTTTGAATGTTAATGATATTGTCCATTATGGAGAAAAAATCTATAAAAATCTAACACTTATTACTGTTAAAGATGCTGTCCATGATATCGTCCTCTCTTCAGATCCTGTAATAGAACAGTACTTTTCTGATATCTCTTCATGGTTAGAAAAAAACCCACAATTTCAGTAACAGCTATAAAAAACTTACTTTCCTTTAAAATCTATCCTCAATTCATTTGTTTTAAAAGTTATTCACAGTGTGAATAACTTTTATTCACCCTCTTCTTTACCCTAATACTAGGAAAACTAATGTAATATTCACATATTAGTTCACTACTTATTCACTGTGAATAACTCAAAGGATTGTTATGAATATTGGTCAAGAAATCTTACTTAAGCTAAAAGATGAGATATCTGAAATCGATTACAAGCGCTATATTAAACAGCTTCAATTTTCTACATCAGCCTCCAAAAGTAATTATGCTGTCTATTATGCACCCAATGCACTCATTGTCAATTATATAAAACGTAAATTTTCTGAAAAAATTGCCCACCTTTTTGAAGTTAAAACAGGTACAAAAACCATGGTTAGTATAGAACTTAAAAGTGGTGAAAAGAGTAACATTGTTGCTAAAGTAGCACCTAGTGCTGAAAAAGTACAGCACTCTCTACTTAACCCTTCCTACACTTTTGAAAACTATGTTCCAGGTTCTTCTAACCAGTTTGCCTACGCTGCGGCCAAGAGTGTCAGTGAAAAACCAGGCGCACTCTATAACCCTCTCTTTATCTATGGAGGAGTAGGTCTGGGTAAGACCCACCTTATGCAGGCAGTAGGAAATGTTTTACAACATCAGGGTAAAAGTGTCATCTATACCTCAGTCGAGCAGTTTCTTAATGACTTCACTGCCCACATGCGTAACAAAACTATGGATCGTTTCAAAGACAAGTACCGTAAATGCGATGTACTACTCATCGACGATATACAATTTTTGAGTAACAAAGTACAGACTCAAGAGGAGTTTTTTCACACCTTTGAGGCCCTGCGCAACGAACATAAACAGATCATTATGACTGCTGACAAAAAACCCAAACAGATAGCAGGTTTAGAAGACCGTCTTAAAAGCCGTTTTGAGTGGGGTTTGGTTGCAGACATACAACCTCCTGAACTTGAGACCAAAATAGCCATTATTCAGAAAAAGTGTGAAATTAATCGTATTAATATCGACAGTGATGTTGTCAAATACATCGCAACTATCATCGACTCGAATGTACGTGAGATAGAAGGGATCCTCTCTAAACTCCACGCCTATGCCCAACTGATGCACCAGCCTATTACTATAGAATTTGCTCAAAATGTACTTAAAGAGACCCTACAAGAAAAGCGAGACAACATCTCTATAGATTTCATTATGAGTACTGTGGCTAAAGAACTTAATGTGAAACCCTCTGAAATAAAGTCAAAAAATCGCAGTCGTAACATTGTCTATGCCAGACGTATTAGCATCTACCTTGCACGTGACCTCACCCCTATGTCTATGCCAGAGCTTGCCAAGTATTTTGGTATGAAAGACCATACTGCTGTCAGTCACACTATGAAAAAAATTAATGAGTTATTAAAAAATGATGAAGACTTTAAAGTCAAAATTGATGAACTCACTAATAAAATTACAACATCCATACAACATTAGAGATAGTGTTAAAAAAAGAGGCCAAATTTTTGGTTGGAACTATAATAAAAAAAAGATATAATCTGAGAAGTGAACGTATGTGAATAAAGTCTATCTGCTTATTCACATCACAAATGCCCTTTGATTGGGTGTTTAAAGAGACTTTTCACCTTTACACAGGGGTATATTACTACTTCTATAATTTATTAATATAAAAAGGAATTTCAATGAGAATTGCAATAGCCAAATCTGTTTTAGAAAATATGCTCATTCATGTGCAACCTTTTCTAGAAAAAAAAGATACATCTCAAATCACCTCACATGTCTCATTAGAAGTACATGGATCAAAACTTGTTGTCAAAGCTACTGACTTTGAAGTAGGTCTTGTTATAGAGAGTCAACAAGTCTCAGTTGAGATGAGTGGTGCTGTTACTGCAAATGGTAAAAAACTTCTTGACATTGTACGTATATTAAAAGATGGTGAAGTCATTTTAGAGACAGTTCAAAATGATCTACATATTCAGCAGTCTCGTTCTAACTTTAAACTGCCAACTTTTGATGCTAAAGATTTTCCTAAATTTCCTGAATACAATAACAAGCCAAAAATTCAGATAGATTCAAAGCTTCTTATAGAATCACTTAAAAAAATCACACCTTCTACAGATACCAACAACCCTAAGTTTGAACTTAATGGAGCACTTATAGACATTCAAGAAGAAGGTTTGTTTTTTGTTTCAACTGATACTAGAAGGTTAGCTATCGTCAGTGTTGATAAAACTAATGAGAAAAAACTATCACTTATCGTTCCAAAAAAAGCAATTATAGAGATTCAAAAACTCTTTTTTGACAACATAGAAATTTTTTACGATGAGACCTATCTTATTATTAAGTCAGACCAATATCTCTTTTTTACAAAATTGATCAATGGAAAATTCCCTGACTATTCAAGAATTATTCCTAAAGAGATCACAACTACTTTTAATTTATCTAAAGCAGAAATGGTAGATGCTATCAAACAGATTACGACCATCTCAAATGATCTTAAAATCATCTTTACTAAAAATGCCATAGAATTTGAATCATTAAGTGATGATAATATCGAAGCAAAAACTGAAATAGAGTTTGCAACAGGTTTTGAAGAACCCTTTATGTTAGCTGTTAACAGTCGCTATATCTTAGATTTTATCTCGCAAACTAAAAATAGTGAATTTTCTATAGGTCTAAATGAAGCGAATATGCCTTTTGTCCTAATGGATGAAAATTTTAAAACTATTGTAATGCCTATCGTTATCTAACTATTCACTGCAAATTCTCTAAAAGAATTTGCATATGCCTAAGAATCACCTCATATACTTCTCAAAAACATTTTCAACACAAATCCAACATATATGTCAAAATGAGTCTTTAATCGCTAATTAGGCAAGTTTACGCTAATATTAAGGCAAAATTTTTTACATTTTTAACCTATGAACTTTCTCAAGAGGTTGGTTGCGTATAACTTAACCTGTTGAGAGTGTTCAAAGCGATAGAAAAGCAATGGAGTAGGCATGTCAGAACAAAATTACGGTGCAAGTAATATTAAGGTCCTCAAAGGACTAGAAGCAGTTAGAAAACGACCAGGAATGTATATTGGTGATACAGGCCATCGTGGTCTCCATCACCTTGTATATGAAGTTATAGATAACTCTATTGATGAGGCTATGGCAGGGTATTGTGACACCATCAAAGTGACACTGACTAAAGATGGTACTTGTAAAGTCTCAGATAATGGTCGTGGTATCCCTACTGACATGCACCCTACTGAAAATGTATCTGCAGCTACCGTTGTTCTTACTGTTC
Organism: Helicobacteraceae bacterium; assembly: GCA_027061425.1. Lineage (GTDB taxonomy): Bacteria > Campylobacterota > Campylobacteria > Campylobacterales > Sulfurimonadaceae > Sulfonitrofixus. The sequence continues at coordinate 2,426 of JALSUN010000243.1, read as the reverse complement.
TTCATGCTGGTGGTAAGTTTGATAAAGATACTTACAAAGTCTCTGGTGGTCTTCATGGTGTTGGTGTCTCTGTAGTTAATGCTCTCTCTGGTGATCTTAAGATGACCATTCACCGTGATGGTCAGATCCATGAGCAAAATTTTCAAGAGGGAATTCCAACTGCTCCTCTGGAAGTGGTCGGAACAACACGTAAACATGGAACAACGATCGAGTTTAAAGCCGATCCTACCATTTTTACTGAAACGATTACATTTGAGTATGAGTATTTGGCGAAGCGTTTTAAAGAATTAGCGTATCTTAACCCACAGATTAAGATAATTTTTAAAGACGAAAGAACAAACAGTGAAGAGACCTATCACTTTGAGGGTGGAATTCTTCAGTATGTTCAAGATCTTAATAAGCGTGAGCAAGTAGCATCACCATACAGTTTCAGTGAAGCTATTGAGGACATTGAAGTTGACATTGCCTTTATGTATAACGACGCTTATGAGGAGAAACTTTACTCATTTGTTAACAACATTCGTACCCCTAACGGTGGTACACACGAAGCCGGCTTTAGAGCAGGTTTAACACGTGTTATCTCTACTTACAACAAGAATAACGGTAATGCTAAAGAGAAAGATGTCTCAATTAGTGGTGATGATGTTAAAGAGGGAATGATCTGTATTGTCTCTGTTCGTGTACCTGAACCACAATTTGAAGGTCAGACTAAAGGTAAGCTAGGTAACACTTATGTACGTCCACTTGTTCAAAAACTAAGTTATGAAAAGCTGGGTAAGTATTTTGAAGAGAACCCTAACGAAGCAAGAGCCATTGTTCAAAAAGCATTATTAGCAGCTAAAGGTCGTGAAGCGGCTAAAAAAGCGCGTGATCTTACACGTCGTAAAGACTCTATGAGCGTGGGAACACTTCCGGGTAAATTAGCTGACTGTCAGAGTAAAGATGCAACGATCTCTGAGATCTACCTGGTGGAGGGCGACTCTGCAGGTGGTTCTGCGAAACAAGGTCGTGACCGTGTTTTTCAGGCTATTTTGCCACTTAAAGGTAAGATCCTTAATGTTGAAAAAGCGCGTCTTGACAAAATTTTAAAGTCTGAAGAGATCACTAACATGATTACAGCGCTTGGTTGTGGTATTGGTGAAGAGTTCAACGAAGAGAAGATCCGTTATCATAAAGTCATCATTATGACCGATGCGGACGTCGATGGTTCTCATATTCAGACCCTTCTACTTACTTTTTTCTTCCGTTATCTACCAAAGATCGTAGAAAATGGCTACTTGTACTTAGCACAGCCACCACTTTACCGTTATAAAAAAGGTAAAAAAGAGATATACTTTAAAGATGATGTAGAGATGAACACTTTCTTGATCGACAATGGTATAGAGTCCATTGAGGTTGAGGGTGTTGGTCATAATGACCTGGTCTCATTTTTCAAGATGGTAGACCACTACCAAGGCTCACTTAATGCCCTTGAGCGTCGTTATGCTCTTGTATCATTGATCCGTCACTTTATTGAAAATCCGGACATTGTTGGTTTAGATAGTGAAAAAATGATGGTTGAGATCGAGAAGTTCTTGAATGATCGTGGCAATAATATACTTTCTCAACTTGTAACAGATGAAGAGATCCACCTTTTTGTACAGACAGAGGATGGTATGGAAGAGCTTCGTGTTAATGATGATCTCTTTACAGCGCCACACTTTACAGAAGCTATGTATGTGTTTGAAAAGATCAAAGAGTGGGATATCGCCTTAGAAGGTGATGTTATTGAGATTCTTGAAGAGGTTAAAGAGTTTGCTAGAAAAGGCTCTTATATCCAGCGTTACAAAGGTCTTGGTGAGATGAATCCTGAGCAACTTTGGGAAACAACGATGACACCTGAAAACCGTGTACTTCTTCGTGTCAATATAGAAGATGCAGAGGCTGCGAGTGAGGCCTTTACACTCTTTATGGGTGACGAGGTTGAACCACGTCGTAACTACATCGAAACTCACGCTAAAGATGTAAAACACCTGGACGTTTAAGCTTTATGCTGCTTCCTCAAGAAAAAGAGCGGGCTTTACGCTTTAAATTGGCACTACGTATTGGTCTGCCTGTTTTTATACTTTTTCTTATTATTATTTTAAGCTTTTTTTCTTTTGGATCGGGAGAAGTCCCTACTTTCTTTTTGGTCATTGCTATCTCTTCTTTTGTTGTGATGATCTATTACATTTTCTATCTTATAAATTTAGGTCAAGATGAGCGCATTACAGACCCTATAACCCATACTTTTAGTAGAGAATATCTAAGTCAATATTTAAAAAAAAAGATTTCAAGAGGTCCTTACACGATTGTTCTTATCTCTATTAGGAATTTGCCGAATATTAACAGTCGTTATGGGATTAAAAAAGGTGACAAGGTACTTTATGAAGTGGGTCAGTGGATAG
>JALSUN010000242.1 GCA_027061425.1 Helicobacteraceae bacterium | reverse complement strand
TACCATTTTTCAAAATTGACTGCCTTTGATGATGCTGTGGTTGAGGTCTCTGTTTTAAAGCATTATGAGAAGGTTCAAGGGGGTGAGCGGTATGAAGTGTTGAAGCTTGTCACCGATGATGGGGCGAAGTTTTATATGACTTCTACGGCGCCTTTGAAAGTGTTGGCGGGATATAGGGCTAAAGTGTGGTTGCTTACTAAGTATGTGAGTTTTTTTGAGTATATGAAAGGGTTTGCTGTTAAGGGGAAGGTTATAAGTGTCTCTCGAGTAAAAAGCGATGCTTTTAGACTGGGTGATGTCTTGGGCGAAATCCATCAAGATGATGAGGTGTCACAACTTTATGGGGCGCTCTTTTTAGCCTTGCCATTGAGTAATGCCCTGCAAGAGCAGTTCTCTAGATTGGGGGTGTCTCACCTTTTGGCTATAAGCGGTTTTCATTTGGGGGTTTTGACCTTTGTTATTATAGGGTTGTTATATTTCCCTTATACCAAGTTGCAAATGTACTATTTTCCATATCGTCATCGTAGTAGAGACCTTTTTATCATTGCAGCTACGATATTGGGGATCTACCTATATTTTTTAGGTGATGTTGCTTCACTGCTTCGAGCATATGCTATGTTACTAGTCGGGTACTTGTTACATGATAGAGGCTTAAAAGTACTCTCCTTGCAAACCCTTGTGCTCACCGTAGTTTTACTGCTTGCACTCATGCCAAGACTTTTGTTTTCTTTAGGTTTTTGGCTCTCTGTGAGTGGTGTTTATGCTATATTTTTATATCTACACTACTATAAGACACAGTCCAAATATGTGAGTTTTATCTTAGTACCTCTTTGGGTCTATGTCGTGATGACCCCTGTCTCTTTAGTAGTGTTTGGTAACTACAGCCTTTTACATCCGCTCTCTACCATCTGGAGCATTCTCTTCACTATCTTTTATCCGTTAGCACTTTTTATCCATTTACTTGGTATAGGTACTTTGTTCGATGGTTTCCTGATGGCTTTTATACACTATGAAATGCCTATAATTTTACTTTCATGGTCACCTTACTGGCTTTTTCCCTATGGCTTCTTAGCATTAAGCGCCTTTTATCATCGATGGATTTTTTGGTTTTTTACGGTGGTGGCTTTTGGAGTATCCATAACTGCGATTTATGAGGTAGCACAGACGTAGGCCATAGACAAATATAACCCATGAAAGATAGATCCACGTCAGAAAAAAGATGGTGATGGCAAAAGGCCCGTAGATAGTACTGGTTGTTTTGGCTAAAAATACATAGTGGACAAAGAGTGCTTTTGCTGCCCCCCAAATTATCATCGCAATAAAAGCACTGATAGCGGCAGCCTTATAATGAACAAAGACATTGGGTGCAAATTTATAGATCAGAAAAAAGAGACCCCACTCAAGGATAAAAGGAGTGAGTTTAGAGATCTCTAGTCCTGTATCATAAACATAGTGGTCAAAGAATTGATAGACATTTGAGGTGAGATAGAATGAGAGTGCCAATCCTAGAGGCAGAAAAATAATAAGAAGAAAATAGGTGAGTACCGTTTTAATGATACCCGGATCTTTTGCCTTAAATATACTGTTAATGACATAGGAGAAGTTGATGAAAAATAGCATAGAAACGATGACTGTGAAGCTAAGAGAGAGCAAGCTTAACTGTGTGGCATTAGCTATAAAAGAGTCTATGTAAGAGGTGATGACATCTGTTTGAACAGGGAGAAGGTGCTCAATAAGAAACTTTTTAAGAGTGACATAATGTTCATCAAACTGCTTAAGTTTTGGGATCAGTGAAAACATAATAAAAAAGATGGGAATAATCGTAGAAATAGTGTAAAAACTAAGACTGGAAGCAAAGTAAGTCAACTCTTCGTCAAAGAGGTTTAAAATAAAAAAACGGATGTGACGAAAATAGTGATGATGTTTGAGTTTTCTCTGTATGACGGGAAAAAGTTTCATAGCATTATTTTAGTCATTTATGCCTTGTGCTGAGGTTTAGAACACAAGGCGTAAAATTATAGTAGTCCCATTTTATTAGGATTTAAGATGTTATTCGGGTCAAATGCATTTTTAATGGTCTGAAAAAGGTTCATCTCTTCATCTGTAAAAGCCATACGCATATAAGGTGCTTTTGCGATGCCGATGCCATGTTCACCACTAAGGGTACCACCAAGGTCTATAGTCGCTTGAAAGACCTCTTTGATAGCCGCATAGCCTATCTCGACTTGTTCAGGGTCTTTACCATCCACCATCACATTGGTGTGAACATTTCCATCTCCAGTGTGACCAAAGCAGGGGATATTGATCTCATACTTTTCAGCGATCTTGTTGAACTCTTTGAGAAGTTGGGGAAGTACGGCACGAGGTACTGTAACATCTTCGTTAATCTTTTTAGAGCCATAGATAGAGAGACACTGTGAAGCACGACGACGGGCGAACCAGAGGTCTGCTGCCTCCTCTTCGTTTTGGGCGATCTGAAAACTGCTACATCCATTTTCTCTAAACACTTTTTCTATCTGTGAGAGTTGAAAGTCCAGATCACCTTCTAAGTTGCCATCAACATCGGTTACTAAAATAGCACCGGCATCTACTGGCAGTCCCTTGTTGTAGGTCTGCTCTACTGCACGTATGGTCTTGTTGTCCAAAAATTCCATAGCAACAGGGGTGACGCCTGACGCCATAGTCTTATATACGGCTTCCATAGCAGAGTTTACGGTGTCAAAAATACCCATGGCCGTTTTGGTCATTTTAGGTTTTGAGAGCAGTTTCATGGTCACTTCAGTGGTCACAGCAAGTGTTCCCTCTGAAGCGATTAAGATACCCGCGATGTTATAGCCTGCCACATCTTTAATGGTACGTTTTCCAGCTTTAATGATGTCACCATTAGGTAAGACAGCGCGGATGGCCATGACATAATCTTTAGTGATGCCATATTTGGCAGCGCGCATACCTCCAGCATTTTCATTGACATTACCACCGATGGTAGAGTAGTTTTGACTGGCAGGATCTGGTGGATAGAAGAGTCCTACCTCCTCAACAGCTTTTTGAAGGTCCATGTTGATGACACCGGGTTGTACGATGGCCACCATGTTCTCCATGTCGATCTCTAAGATCTTATTCATATGTTTTTCAAAAGCCAAGACAATGCCTCCATTACTTGGAAGGGCACCCCCTGTAAAGCCTGAACCTGCACCACGAGGTACCAAGACGATCTTGTGCTCGTTGCAGTACTTTAAGATGGCACTGACATCATCTTCATGACGTGGAAAGAGTACAGCATCAGGTTCGAAGTGGGCACGGGTGGCATCATACGAGTAGGCCAACAAGTGGGCTTTGTCGCTGTAAACATTTTCTTTCTCCAAGAGGTTTTCAAAAAAGTATATATGGGAATGGTCTAACATGGTTACTCCTTAATGTCGAATGCATCGACTAGGTTTTTTTCTTCTGTTGTTAAGTTGTTAATGTAGTGATAGAGCAGTTGAGAGTCTGGATTATATTCAACTAACAACTCAAGGTAGTGTGGCGCATAAGCTTCTAAAGGACGACTTGCTGCTCCCCAAACCCACCAAGACGTGGCGATCTCTTCAACACGGGAATAAAAAGGTAATTTTTGAGTACCAGTGTCGAGTTTAACCGGAGTAATCTGGATAAGGGCCATGGTCTGACAGTCTGTGGTAAAGAGGGTATTGTTAATGTAAAAATATAAAAGCCCTATCTCTGCCATGTTGCAGTAGCCTGTGATGTCCTCTTTAAAAGGTGTGGGGTGGGCTTTATAAGAGAGATAGGTGGCAAAGTTGTCCGGGTGGATCCATGAGACACCATGGATGTTTTTGGTAATGATATGGTAGGTCTCATCACTTGGAGCGATCAAAAGAGCGCGAGAGTAGGCAAAGGCCAAGATGACTTCATCTCCACGTTCGACCTTCCAGTTTCCATTAGGCAGAGAGTTCTGTTTAAGTCCAGTGTACTCGGTAAGGGCAAGTGTTGCTGTCTGAGTAGAGGCGTTATAGTCTGCAACATAGAGGTTGGCAATGATGATGCTGTTCTCTTTTGTAAAGTGTCGGACAACAAAACCGTGTACACCCTTGGCTATTTGGTGTACTTTGACTGTCGCCTCTGTTGCGTCTTCATTAACACTTTCGACACGTAGGTGCAACTCACCTGCCAAGAGGGCAAAGGGTAATAGAAAGAGGAGTAGAAATTTTGGCACTAAATGCTCCGTAAAAATAATATAAAAGAGATTATATCGGAGTTTGTTTAAGCTGAGGGTTTAGGGCGAAAAATTTAAGTTTTTTATCTCTTGTAACGCCTGAAATAGGCTTATGTTAGCTCATGATAAGTAAAATTTCGTTACTATTTCAAAAAATTATGAAGGGGTAATATGATGATAAAACGTCTAGTTTTACTGCTACTTCTTCCTCTTGTCTTAATGGCTTCAAAAGTGGATTACCTTCGCTGGGAAAATGGGATGACCTATCTTAGCTTTCTTAACAAACATGACCTTCCTTCTCGTAAACTCTACTGGAACCTAGATCGTGAAGACAGGATCTTGACAGAAGAGATCTACAGTGGGGTGGGATATCAGATACTCCATAATGATGCTAACACCACTATAGAACAGGTGATGATCCCCATTAATGATGAACTTCAACTCCATATTTATCAAGATAAAAACAACTCCTATGTATTTGAAGCTCTACCGATCATCTATAACACCAAGCATATCGCTTTTGCTACGAAAGTAGAGACTTATGTCTCCTCTGCTATAGCAAAAGTAACCCACTCAAGAAAAGCGTGGAGTGCCTTTAGCAATGGTTTTAAAAAGTCTATAAACTTCTCTTTACATGTCCAAAAGGGTGATCCTTTAGTGATGATATATGATCAAAAATATCGTTTTGGAAAGAGCTTTTCTATGCCACGCCTACAGCTTGCCAAGATTAAGTTACATGGAAAATGGCACGGTGTCTACTTGGGTGCAGACGAACGATACTATGATGCAAAAGGCCATCAGGTCGAGGGCTTTTTACTGGGTAACCCTGTGCATGGTGCGCGGATCAGTTCAGGTTTTACAAGAAGACGTTGGCATCCGGTACTTCATAAGTACAGAGCACACTTGGGTATAGATTATGCTGTACCACGAGGTACCAAGATCCATGCTGCGGGGGCAGGTGTAATTATAGAGATGCGTCGCAGTCGCAGTTATGGCAACTTGACTAAAATTCGTCATGCTGATGGTTATATGACACTTTATGCGCATCAAAAGAAGTTTAGGGCAGGAATGCATCGTGGTAAACGGGTGAAAAAAGGTGAGGTGATCGGATATGTGGGTACGACAGGTCTCTCTTCTGGTCCACACCTACACTTTGGACTCTACAAAAACAACCGTCCTATAAACCCTAGAAGTGTGATACAAG
>JALSUN010000241.1 GCA_027061425.1 Helicobacteraceae bacterium | reverse complement strand
ATATTGCAGAGGTAGTTGAAGCGAGAAATGGCGCAGATGCTATTAATGTACTTAAAGAGAGAACAGATATAGATATGATTCTTCTTGACATCATCATGCCGGTGATGGGAGGCTTAGAGATGCTTCAGATCGTTCGTGCAGATGAGAACCTCAAGCAGATGCCTATCATCGTTTTAACAACCGATGAGACTAAAAAGACTGAAGCGCTTGAGCTTGGCGCCAATGGTTTTTTAATGAAACCGGTACGTGCTTCTGACGTTGCAGAGAAGATCTCTACACTCGCACTTTAATCTACCTGCCTGCAACATCAGTTGTAGGTACTTTCTTCTTAATTTTTCTAACTTTACACCAAAACTTTTTCTAGAACTTCTTTTATCTCAGAAACAGGCGTAATATTCACAGCCTCTTTGACTTCATCAGGGATATCTTCCAAATCACGTTCATAGTTTTTACTTGGAATCAGTACTTCTTTCATTCCCGCCTTATGTGCAGCAATAAGTTTCTCTTTTAATCCACCGATAGGCATCACAACACCTGTTAGAGAGACTTCTCCTGTCATGGCCACATCAGCACGTATCTTTCTACCACTTAAAATAGAAGCGATAGTGGTACACATCGCAATACCCGCACTAGGTCCATCCTTGGGAGTGGCACCATCCGGAACGTGTATATGAAGGTCATAACGCTTGTAAACTTCACTACTGTCAACTATGACCTTATCTTCACGTTCTTTCGCTGTCATAGGCATCTCAGAGGCTTCTATGCTGAGTGTCTTTGTGTCTATAAGCGTTTTAACAACACTCATAGCTATACGTGCAGACTCCTTCATAACATCACCAAGACTACCTGTGAGTTGCATAGTACCCTTGCCCTTAATTCGTATGCTCTCTATTTTAAGAACATCCCCACCTACTGCTGTCCAGGCCAAACCGTTAACAACGCCGACTCTATCGATGTTATCAGTTTTATCGATTTCAAAGACCGTCTTGTCCAAAAACTGTTTTATATTTTTCAGTGTTACTGAGACCTTATCTTTTGAAGGGTCTTCTAATATGATCTTTGCAGACTTACGCGTTATATCTGCCAAACGTCTACGCAGATTACGAACACCTGCTTCACGAGTGTAACTGCCTATTATCTCTTTTAATGCTTGTTTTGAGATAGAAAGTTCAGTGGCTTTAAGTGCATGCTTTTTAAGCTCTTGTGGTAATAAGTATCGCTTAGCGATCTCGAACTTCTCTTGAGGAGTATAAGAACTCACTCCTATAAACTCCATGCGATCGCGCAGTGCAGCAGGAATTCTACCTACATCATTAGCTGTAGCGATAAAAATCACCTCACTTAAATCTATGTTGAAGTTCGTGTAATAGTCTCTAAACTCACTGTTTTGTTCAGGATCTAAGATCTCTAACAACACAGCGGTAGGATCTCCACGACCAGAACGTCCGACTTTATCGATCTCATCAAGAACAATAACGGGGTTCATCTTCTTCGCATCGATAAGTCCCTGAA
>JALSUN010000240.1 GCA_027061425.1 Helicobacteraceae bacterium | reverse complement strand
CTGCAGCCCTTACTTCTCGTGGTATGAAAGAGAAAGAGTTTGAGATCATCGCTGAGCGTATGTGTGATGTTCTTGACAACATCGAAGACGCAGCACGTCACGCTGAGATCAAAGATGAGCTTAAAGAACTGGCTCAAAACTTCGTTATCTACAACCAGTCAACTTACTAAAACTTCATGGTCTCTACACTTTTTGACTTAGTGCGAGACCACTACTGGCTCAAGCACCCCAAAATCATAGAAGAGATCACCCATAATGGTCACACCTACTTAAGTAAGTATGAGTTGGTGGAGACCTATTTGGATGATACACTGATACAAAAGCATCTTGATCATAAAATCATCATAGCAACATCTGTACCTCAAGATGCTCCTTATTTTATTTTTGACTACAATGGCAATGATGCCACACTCTTTTACCGTAAGCTTATTAAGATACTCAGACAGATGGAACTCACTCAGTTTGAGGCCTATCACAGTAAAAATGTGTCGCATCTTCATCTCTATGTCTATTGTGGCCATATTTCAGCTCCACAACGAGAAGAACTTGCTAAAATTGTCTCCACTAAATTGGAAGAAAAGCTAGAAAAACAGTGGCGTATATTTCCAAACAGAGGCTTACCAGATGCCTATAACATTATAAATCTGCCCTATCAACTTTATAAAGGCTAAACCATGCAAGAACAAGATGAACTCAAAGATATTATTTTAAACAAAACACCTAAAGCCAACAATACAAAAAAGATACTCCTCACCATTGCAACATTTGCCATTATCTTAATAATCGCTATTGTTGTTATGAACCAAATGGAAGGCTCAAAGCCAGGAGCACTGCCTCAAGTCCCTCAGAAAAAGATTGTGGAGATAGAAGAAGTTGTTGATGAGCCTGAGTATATTGAGACACCTGTTCCTATGGTAGAAGAGAGTATAGAGAACACCAGTGAACTCATAGAAAAAACAGAATCTCAAGTTCAAAACACTACAGAGACAGCGCAACATATTCCAGATGGTAAAGATGAGACAGACCGCATTGCTGACAATGTTTTTGAAGAACCTGAGATTATAGAAGAGCCTCACTACACGCCAAAAAAGGCAAAACCTGCCCCTAAAAAAACGGCTGTTAAAAAAGTAACTCCAGTTTCAAAAAAGTTAACAAAAGCAACAAGACCAAACGGTAAATACAGCAACAAAAAAGGGTATGTAAAAGCAAAAAGTGGACAGGTACCAACACAAACCGGCAGTTACTACATTCAAGTGGGATCCTTTTCTAAGTATGCACCCTCAAAACTGTTTTTAGATAAAATCACAGACCGTGGGTTCACATATACTTTTCACAAAGTCACAAAAAATGCTACCACCACGACTAAGGTTTTAGTGGGTCCATTTAAGACAAGTGGCGCAGCAAGAGAAGCACTCTCTGCACTTCGTAAGAGTGTAGAGTCTGGTGCTTTTTTAACAAAGATATAAAGGCTTTTTAGTGATAAAAACACAACACTTTATGCTCGACCAATTTGCACCTATAGCGGTGTATGAAAAGCTTAAAAATCGTTTTAAAGATGAGATCAGCTTTCTTTTTGAAAGTGCCGGAAGTTCTGATGGAAACTACTCTATTGTCATTATTGGTGCTAGAGAGCGTCTCCAATATAAAGACAATGTTACTACCTACACTGATCTACAAGGCTGCTTAGAAGTCATTCATGAATCTCCCTTTGAGTTTTTAAAGAAGTATTATGCCAAGGTCGATACAGAGCAATATAAACAGTACACCAAAGAGCTTGGACTCGGTTATGTGGATGGTTTTATAGGCTATATAGGCTATGACATGGTTAAAGTGTTTGAACCGGTACTGGCTTCGTTTATGGAAAAACTTGATGACACTATGGACATCCCTGACCTTGACCTTGTACTACCTAAGATGGTCGCTGTCTACTCACATAAAGACCATAAAATTACGCTCTTAACACTTGAAGAGGGTTTTGAAAAGCATTTTGACGCCATAGAGGCTGATTTAAAATCTTCATACTCTTACACACCATTTAAACCTCTTATAGGTGAGGATGAAGGCTCTTTTGCCTTCTCTAAAGAGAAGTTTTTTGATATGGTGGCCAAGTCTAAAGAGATGATCAAAAGTGGTGATGTCTTTCAGATTTTGATGACCAACCGTTTTGTAAGAGATGTCAAAGTCGACCCCTTCTCATTTTACCGTATATTACGAACTAAAAACCCCTCTCCCTATATGTTTTTAATGGAATACAAAGACTTTAGTATCGTAGGATCCTCTCCTGAAGTCATGGTGCGCCTCACAGAAGGTGAGTTACTACTGCGTCCTATCGCAGGAACTAGAAAACGTGGTGCCACTAAAGAGCAAGATAAGGCTATGGAAGATGAACTCTTGGCCGATCCGAAAGAGTTAGCAGAACATCTTATGCTCATAGACCTTGGTCGAAATGACATCGGTCGTGTCGCCAAGACAGGCAGTGTTAAAGTAGAAGACATGATGCATATCGAGCGCTACTCTCATGTTATGCACATTGTTACTGATGTTGTAGCAGAGCTGCGTGATGACAAAGATATGTTTGATCTTTTTGCCGCAACCTTTACAGCAGGTACCATGACCGGCGCACCTAAGATCCGCGCTATGGAGCTCATCGCTGAGTTTGAAGGTCTTAAACGTGGTTTCTACAGTGGTGCCATCGGTTACTTCGGTTTTGATGGTAACATGGACTCTGCGATTACCATACGTACCTCTCTTGTCAAACCAGACAAAGTCATCTTACAAGCGGGTGCAGGCATCGTTGCTGACTCCGTTCCAGAGATGGAGTACCAAGAGGTTCATAACAAACTTGGCGCACTCGTAAGCTCTCTAAACGATCTTAAAGAGATAAAATGAGACTCTTCGCCATTTTTGGTGACCCTGTAGCGCATTCTCGTTCTCCTTTAATGCACAACATGGTTTTTAAAACTTTGGGCTATAGCGGCTGTTATACACGCATACAACTCAAAGATGGCAGTAAACTCCGTGAGACCTTCTTTAACTTAGGCCTGAGTGGCGCTAACATCACAGTACCCCATAAAGAAGCCGCCTTTAATGCTTGTGATGAGATTAGAGGTTTTGCGAACAAGGTAGGCGTTGTCAACACCATCATAGAGCAAGATGGAAAGCTCATAGGCTACAACACAGATGCTGATGGCTTTATGTTTGCTATTGCGCCATTTAAGAACATTAAAACGGTACTCGTTTTAGGTGCAGGTGGAACGTCTAAAGCACTCACCGAGCGTTTTAGAGATGAAGGTCTAAGTGTTACCGTCATGAACCGCTCAAGCAAGCGTTTAGAGTCTTTTAAAGAAAATGGTTTTGAGACAGTTACATGGGAAGAGGTAGAAGTTAAAGCGTATGACTTGGTCGTTAACACAACGTCAGCAGGCCTACAAGATGAAAACCTCCCTGCCCCCGATGATTTGATTACATCACTACTTAAAAAAGCTTCCTACGCTGCTGACGCCATTTATGGAAAACGCACCCCGTTCTTAAAACTCTGTGACACCCTCAGCATCACAGTAAAAGATGGTGCAGACATGCTTCTAGGCCAAGGTGTCTTAGCCAACGCATACTTCACACAAGAACAACTCCCCTTAGAGTCCATACGTACTGCCATGCAAAAGAGTTTTGAGCTTTAGAGTGCATAGCCTCTGTAGCGAACCAATCCCCAGTTTATAAATACAAAGTTAGTATAGATCCAAAGATTCCAAAACCACACTTGAATAATGGTTCCCATCTCAACATCTAAAGCCCCACCTATTTGAAAGAGTGATGCAAACAACAAACTTATAAATACAACCCAACTAGCAACCATTGTATGTCTCAACATATAATTTCCTTGTATTTTCAAATATATTAAACTGAAAAATGTGTAGATAATGTTTGGAAGAGTGATTACAAAAAGAAGTTATAAAAAATAAATCTAGAAATTGAAAGTGGTAGAGTACAAAAAGGAAGGTGTAGTTTATAAATAGCGGCCGAGGCCGCTAAATAATGGTTAAGAGTTACCCTTAGCCATCGCTTCTTTAGCATACTTCTCACCAAGTTCATAAGCTTTTTTATTAACTTCGTGAACTTTAGCAGGTACTTTAGAAAGCATTGTATCGATAAGTGTTTGCTTGTCGATAGCGTTTACCATTGTATTAGCGATCGCCAGTGCAACAACAGATTGTGTAATTACATTACCAACCTCTTCTTTGGCGATAGTAATAATAGGAATCTCATAGATCTTCCACTTTTTACGATCTTCGTCTGTCGGGTGTACAAGGTTAGGATCAATTACAATTGTTCCACCAGGCTTAACACCATCTTTAAAGAGAACATAACTCATCTGTGCAACAGAGAGCATGAAACTAATCTCACCGTCATCCGCATATGGGTAATAGATCTCTTCATCATCCAGTTGGATATCAACAACTGTTGGTCCACCACGTACTTGTGATGTATATGTTGCTGTTTTTAGTCCAAAACCACCAGATTTGATCTTTGCAGCAGCAAAAATCTCACCAGCAAGAAGAACACCCTGCCCACCAACACCAGTAAATCTCATTAATGTTTTAGTATCGCTCATTGTGTCTCCTTAGATTTTTTTAGTAAAGTCGTCTTGAGTAATCTTCTTACGCTTACCTTGATGTACAGCTTTAATTTCATCGTACATTTCACAGTACTCACGTACTTCAAGGTCTTGCTTAAGAACACCAAGTGGAAGAAGGTTCAACTGCTCTTCTTCACTCATAGCATCGTATTTCTTCTTAGAGATAGAGATACTGTCAATCCATGCAAGGTTTTCCATAGCAGAGACCATCTTGTTTTTACGACCAAGGTTAATATGACAGTTCGAGAGAACTTCCATCATTGAGAAACCTTTGTGTTGCATTGCTTTAATAAGAATCTTTTCAAGCTTCTTTGGCTCAAGCATTGTCTCACGTGCAACAAAAGATGCGCCCGCAGCGATCGCTAAGTCACATGTGTCAAAAGTCGGGTCAATGTTACCCGCTTTTTGAGAAACAGTCCACATACCCTGAGGTGTTGTTGGAGATGTTTGTGAGTTAGTCAGACCGTAGATGAAGTTGTTGATGATCAACAAAGTCATATCAATGTTACGACGACAACCATGAATGGTATGGTTACCACCAATAGCAAGTGCATCACCATCACCAGCAACACAGATAACGAGTTTGTCTGGTTGTGCAAGTTTGATACCTGTAGCGTAAGCTACCGTACGACCGTGTGTTGTGTGAACTGTGTTGAAGTCAACATATGAACTGAAACGTCCAGAACAACCGATTCCAGAAACAACACAAACGTCATCTTGGTTTACGCCCATCTTATCGATAGCACGAATAAATGCTTTAAGGATAACACCGTCACCACAACCCCAACACCATAGTGTTGGCATTTTCTCTAATCTTAAATATTTGTCATAATTAAATGCCATCT
>JALSUN010000239.1 GCA_027061425.1 Helicobacteraceae bacterium | reverse complement strand
CTATGGAGACAGAGGAAGTTGAGAAGCTTATAAATGAGAAGTATAGTAGTGAAATTGCTGAGGCTATCTCTCATATGGCTAAAAGTGAACGTTCAAATGCCTTACGCATGATTCGTATGGAGATTTTAGAAGCCTATAGTGAACTCGAAGTTGAGGTTGTAAAGACTGCTTTAATCAATGTGAAAACTGCCATGGTACGAGAGGGTATATTAAAAGAGAAAAAACGGGCAGATGGTAGAGGGCTCACTGAGATTCGTCCTATTGACATCAAGACAAATGTTCTTCCTTGCGCACATGCTTCTTGCCTCTTTACAAGAGGTCAGACGCAGGCTTTAGTGGTGTTGACTTTAGGAGGAGAGAAAGATGCGCAACTTTTTGAAACTTTAACGTCTGATGGTCAAGAGAGTGAACGTTTTATGGTGCATTACAATTTCCCGGGTTTCTCGGTAGGTGAAGCATCACCTATGAGTGCACCCAAACGTAGAGAACTGGGACATGGTAACCTTGCTAAACGTGCACTTGAGTGTACTTTAGAAGGACCATCAAACACCATTCGTCTGGTTTCGGAGATATTAGAGTCTAATGGCTCTTCTTCTATGGCTACCGTTTGTGGAGGTTACATGGCACTGCGTGCGGGAGATATCTCTACGACAGATACAGTAGCTGGTATCGCGATGGGCATGGTCTCTGAAAACGAGAACTATGCCATCCTTTCAGATATTACAGGACTTGAAGACCATGATGGTGATTTAGACTTTAAAGTCACTGGTTCAATAACAGGTATCTCAGCACTTCAGATGGACATTAAACTTGGGGGCATCTCTTTAGAAGTATTAAAAGAGGCACTCTATCAGGCGAGAGAAGGGCGTAAACACATCATCTCTTTGATGCTAGAAGCTGAGAAGAAGATCGTTTTGAGTGATGACCTTCCTGGTTATGATATTTTTCATATTGACCCCTCTTATATAGGTGAGATTATTGGTCAAGCAGGCAAAAGTATCCGTGAGATCATTGAGAAGTTTGAAGTGGCGATAGACATAGACCGTAAAGCAGGTAAGGTGAAAGTGTCAGGGACGAACAGAGAAGGTATTAAAGCAGCAAGAGCACATATAGAGAACATCACAGCGCAAGAACGAGAAGAGAAAATAACGTATGTTGTTGGGGATGTTATAGAAGGTACTGTAAAACGTATCGTTGACTATGGTGCTTTTATCTCTCTGCCTGGGGCAGTTGATGGGCTTTTACACATCTCTAAAATTACAGATGAACATGTTACAAGCATTGCTGAGGTCATTAGTGTGGGTGACACCATTAAAGTAGAACTCTTGGAATTTAAAGGAGAGAAGATCTCTTTAGGGCGTGCAAAAGTATAAAAGCTGTTTTTTATGGCAAAAGTAAGATACTTTAATCAAAGATTTATAGAGTGCTCACTATAATTCCGCATACAAAGTGTTAAGTAGGGACAGGGCTCGCATTTATGTGGCTCTGGCTCATCGTTTTAGATGGGTTACGCTAGCCGAAC
>JALSUN010000238.1 GCA_027061425.1 Helicobacteraceae bacterium | reverse complement strand
TTTTGGGATCATGAAGGGTGCGACGGTCACGCTTTTGGAGTATGCACCTAGAAAAAGTACCGTTGAGGTCAAGGTTGGAAAAATGCGTTTGGCCTTACGTAAAGAAGAGGCTGATATGATCGAGGTAGATAATGATGGAAAATAATACACCTACCTGTCCTGTGATTGCCAAGCACATTAAGATAGCTTTGGTTGGACAACCTAACGTAGGTAAGAGTATGCTTATTAACTCTATATCTAATGCGCACCTGCATGTTGGAAACTTTACAGGGGTAACAGTTGAGAAGACAGAAGTCCTTTTTGACTATAACAACTACCACTTCACGGTGGTCGACCTTCCAGGTACTTACGCTTTTACCAACTACACCATAGAAGAACGTGTGACCCATGACTTTTTGTGTAATGAAGAGTATGATCTTGTTATCAATGTTGTCGACTCCACCAACTTGGAAAAGAACCTGCAACTGACTGCAGAGTTGATGACCATGAGTAAAAAGATGGTTCTGGCACTAAACATGAGTGATGAGGCAGAAAAAGAGGGCATCGAGATCGATGCAGAGTACCTCTCTCAGCTTTTAGACCTGCCTGCTGTACGTGTTTCAGCCGTATCGAAACTCGGATTAGACGAACTTATGGATGCTGTCATAGCTGTGCATGAGGCAGATATAGTTGAACCAAAACTTATCTTCTCTGAAGCAGTAGAAGAGGAGATATCACAGATCCAAGGTTATCTTGATCGTCACCATTTTAAAGCAGCGATCTCTAACCGTAATATAGCAGTCAACTTATTGCAAAACGAGACTAAGACCTACCGTGTACTTCATGACAATCCTCTCTGGACTGAATTACAACCCATGCTCATCGAAGCCGACAAGCATATAGAATTGCACCATGACTCAGAAGACATCAAAGAGATCTTTGCTGAAGAGTATGCCGCTTTTAACCGGGGAGTTATCACCGAGGTGGTCAAAGAGAAAAAATTTAAGATCATCAAAAAAACAGTGACGGAGCGTATAGATAATGTGCTTATCCATCCCCTTTTCGGGATCCCTATCTTTCTCTTTTTTATGTGGACACTCTTTCAGCTTACCTTTGAAATTGGTTCTATCCCTATGGAGTGGATCGCTAACTTCTTTACCTGGTTTGGAGATGTTGTAGGGGCTACGATCAGTAATGATGATATGCGTTCGCTTATTGTTGATGGTCTTATTGCGGGTGTAGGTGCGGTTGTGATGTTTGTGCCCAATATTATGATTTTATTCATCGGTATCGCTCTTTTGGAGTCTACTGGTTACATGTCTCGTGTGGCTTTTTTACTTGATGGTTTTTTCCACAAGTTTGGTCTGCATGGACAGTCGTTTATTCCTCTAGTGACAGGGTTCGGGTGCTCTATCCCAGCCTATATGTCTGCACGTATTTTGAAAAATGACAGAGACCGTTTGCTGACGCTCTTTATCATCGGCTTTATGAGTTGTGGTGCAAGACTTCCGGTCTATGTCCTTTTCTCGGGTGCGTTCTTTGCGGAGAGTGTAGCGGGTAATGTTCTTTTTGCCATCTACATCTCAGGTGCTATGATTGGACTGGCAGCAGCGAAAATACTGAAGATGACTGCCTTTAAAGGGGCGGATGAGCCTTTTGTCATGGAGATGCCAAAGTACCGTCTGCCTTCGTTCAAACTCATTTGGCACACGGTGATGACAAAGACCTGGATGTACCTGAAAAAAGCGGGTACGTTCATCGCCGCTGCGACCATGTTAGTCTGGTTTTTAAGCAATTATCCTCATAACGAAGAACTGAATAGCAGCTATGCGGTTGAAGTAGCACAGGTTGCTAACGAAGCAGAGAAAAATAACCTGACCAATAAACTCCAAGAAGCGCAACTCGCTCAGAGTTATTTGGGGCAGATCGGTAAGTTTATGGAACCCGCTTTTGAGCCACTGGGCTTTGACTGGAAGATGACAGTAGCACTACAGGCTGGACTTGCAGCTAAAGAAGTTGTCGTCTCAACACTTGGTGTACTCTACTCTATGGGAGATGCGGTGGATCAGGAGAGTCAGTCTTTAGCAACAGCTATCAGTAAAAACATCTCTTTTGCCTCGGGTGTAGCATTCATTGTCTTTGTGATGATTTACCTGCCGTGTCTGGCAGCTTCAGTAGTCTTTACCCGTGAAGCTGGTGGGATCAAGTACTTTGTTTATCTCTTTGTTTTTACGACCATCACAGCTTATGTTCTGTCATTTATCGCGTACAGGGTCGCCTTGCTCTTTTAAAGGGTGGAGATGAATTAATCTTCCATCTGTATACTATGGCCTATGAAAAATCACAAGTTGCACTCTTTTTTATATTCACTATTCATTCATCTGAGTATTGCAGGTGGTTTCATCTTGATGCTTGTGATGACATTTGAAAAAAAAGTGCAACCTGAGAAGCGTGTGGTTGTGAAACTCTCTCAATTCACTTCGCCAGCAGTGCAAGCCAAACCTCTCAAAAAAGTGGCTAAAAAAACACCTCCTAAAAAAATAAAACCGCCCAAACCCCCTAAAAAAATGAAGAAAAAACCACCTCAAAAAAAGAGAAAAGTGGTTAAAAAAAGGGTCCCTAAAAAAGTAGTGCCTCTGAAAAAAGCACCCTCTAAAGAAAAAATTATAGAAGAAACAGAGGTTACGCCTGAACCACAACCTCCGAAAGAAGAACCAAAAGAGGTGGTTGTCACGCCGAGTGCGCCCGCGACTTTAACACCTGCTATTGTAAAAGCTATTGCCCAACCTACAGTAAGTGCTGAAGAAGCATATGTTCAAAAACATTTAGCAGAAATTATGGCATTGTTAAGAGAGCACCTCTACTACCCACGAATGGCACGTAAACGTCATATGGAAGGTAAAGTTGTGGTGAGTTTCATCTTAACAACAAAAGGTGAGGTTAAAGAGATTAAAATAGAGTCAGCTAAAAAGAAGTTACTCGCCAAGGCCGCTATTACCACTATAGAGCGGCTACGAGGTAAATTTCCACTTCCTGAGGAGACGCTTTACCTTCATGTACCTATAATGTACCGTTTAAAGTGATGTTTAACACCATATACAACAACTTTTATCTATAATAATGCCATTAATGATCAGGAGAAATTTGTGAGTATATATAGAGAATATGATATCCGTGGTATTTTTGAAAAAGAGTTAAATGAAGAAAGTGTGACTAAGATAGGTTATGCACTCTCAAAGCATATCGATGGTAAGTACGTGGCGGTAGGTTATGACGCGCGTTCGCATTCACCTAAACTTTTTGAATACCTTGTAGCGGGTCTTAATGCGGGGGGTAAAACAGTGCTTGGGATGGGTCTTGTTCCTACGCCAGTGAACTACTTTACCAACTATCAAGAGTGGGATGGTATTACACCTACTGCATCTGTAATGATTACAGGTTCTCACAACCCTCCTGAGTACAATGGTCTTAAAATCACAGTAGACAAAGCACCATTTTTCAGTGAACAGATTTATGCACTTGGTCGTGAAGTAGAGACTTTAGAACTCCCTGAAAAGAGAGAACGTAAGGTGATAGAGATTGATGCTTTAGAGCGTTACAAAAACTTTATGCTTAAAGAGTTCGCCCATCTTAAAGGGATGAAAGAGCGCATCGTTTATGACTGTGGAAATGGTGTTGCAGGTGTCTCGATAGTAGATATTTTTGAAGGCCTTGGCCTTGACGCTACAGGTATGTATGTTGATCCTGATGGTACTTTCCCTAACCACCACCCAGATCCTTCAGACGAGCACAACTTGGTTGATGTGAAAAAGATGTTAGAGGCACAAGGTGACATCGCCTTCGCTTATGATGGAGACGCTGACCGTATCGCAGTACTGACACACAAAAACAACATCAAGGGTGACCAGATGGCACTGCTTTACTCCATGAAGATGGAGAACCCTACGGTCATCGGTGAGGTGAAGTGCTCTCAAGTGATGTATGACGAACTTGAAAAACGTGGCGCTACTGCCATCATGTACAAAACAGGACACTCTAACCTGAAAGTCAAGATGAAAGAGACCAACGCAGACCTTGCTTGTGAAGTGAGTGGTCACATCTTTTTCAAACACCGCTATTTTGGTTACGATGATGCTATCTATGCCACATTTAGAATGTTAGAACTAATTCAAGATGGGATTGATCTGGATGCAGAGTTAGCAAAACTTCCACAGGTCTTCTCTACTGAAGAGCTTAAAGTCGAGACCACAGAACAAGAAAAATTCCCCCTTATGGACGCCATAAAAGAGGCGCTCAAAACTCCTCCGGCAGATTTTCCTGCTATCAAAAACATCATCGATGTTGATGGGGTTCGTGTCATATTTGACAAGGGTTGGGGACTGGTACGTGCGAGTAACACAACTCCGGTACTGGTAACCCGTTTCGAGTCCACAGACTTACAAGAGGCGAAGCGCTATGAAACAGCACTTAACGCCATAATAGACAATGCTAAAAAGAAGGTTCGTTCATGAAAACACACTCACTACTAATGCCCCTGGACATGCATGTCCATCTTCGTGATGGAGAGATGCTGCAAAATGTTGCTAAACTGACTTCTTACACCTTTTCAGGTGCCGTTGTCATGCCAAACCTTGTGCCACCTGTGAAGACACTAGAGCAGTTAACAGCTTATAAAGAGCGCATCATGTTTGCTTGTGGTTTGGAGATTCAAGAAGATGAGTTTGATGAAGTCTTTGAAGAGGAGGGACTTACTGGGGGTGATTTCGAACCGATGATGACACTCTTTTACGACAACTACTCGGAAGACTTTTTAGATGAGGTTCGTGATGATATTTTCGGCATCAAACTCTATCCTGCGGGTATTACGACCAACTCTGAAGGTGGTGTAAGTGACTTTAACATCGAAGCGATGCGTGAGACATTAGAGACGATGGCACGTATGGACATCCCACTGCTTGTGCATGGTGAGACTGATGGTTTTGTGATGGACAGAGAAGCAGAGTTTATGAGTATTTATGAGCTTTTAGCGATGAACTTTCCTGATCTTAAAATCGTTATGGAGCACATCACCACTAAAGCAGCGGTTGATATGTTAGACAAGTATCCTAACCTTTATGCAACCATTACTGTGCAACACCTTCTGATTACTCTAGATGAAGTTGCTGGCGGTATGTTACAGCCTCACCTCTTCTGTAAGCCTATCGCCAAGCGTCCAGAAGATAGAGAAGCACTTTTAAATGTTGCACTCAATGCCCATCCAAAAGTGATGTTTGGTTCTGACTCTGCACCGCACCCACAACATGCTAAAGAGGCGTGTGGTTGTGCAGCAGGTGTCTTTACCGCACCTATCGCCCTTCAAGTGCTGTGTGAGCTTTTTGACAAACATGGAAAGTTAGAGAACCTACAGAGCTTTGTTTCTGATAATGCTCAGAGTATTTATGGTATCTGCCCAGAGTTTAAAGAGGTCACTTTAATACAAGAGCCATTTAAAGTACCTGCCAAGTATGGTGAAGTGGTTCCTATGTATGCAGGTGAGACCATCGCCTGGAGCATCGAAGACGTACTATAAGCGCTTCGCGCAATGTTAAATGGTGGTGAGGTCGATGTGTACAGAGAAAAAGATCCAAAATTCAAGATCCAACATTCAACATCAGCAACATATTCTACTGCTCGAAGATGACCTGCTTTTAGGTGAGACACTAGAAGACCTTTTAGATGAGGCAGGCTATCTTGTTACTTGGTGTAAAAATGGTCAAGAAGCCCTCGATGCGACTTTCAAAAACAACTTTTCACTCTACCTTTTAGACATCAACGTACCCCTTATTAATGGTCTGACCCTTTTAAAAGAGTTACGGGGTGCTGATGATGAGACCCCTGCAATCTATTTGACTTCCCATCAAGAGAAGGCTCTTTTACAGGAAGGTTTTGAAAATGGTGCAGATGGCTATATGAAAAAACCTTTTGACAGTGATGAACTTCTATTACGCATTAGTGCCCTTTTAAGACGAGAGAAAAAAAGTAGTATGACTTGTGTGAAAAATCTCTGCATCGATGCAAAACGCTCTACCATCTTAGAAAATGAGGTGGCGCTTAACCTCTCAAAAAAAGAGTACCTTTTACTGGTACTGCTTATAGAAAACAGTGAAAAAACTGTTTCTAAAGAGATGATGTTCGAAGCGCTGTGGAGTGTAGAAGGAAGTCCTAGTGATGGAGCACTCAGAGTATTGGTAACACGTTTGAAACAGGAGCTCAAAACAGTACAAATACAAAATGTAAGAGGTATAGGATACCGCCTTGTTTCGTAGTGTAGAACTCACTATCTTTCTCTTTTTTGTGGTGAGTGTACTTATTATCTCGACGTTAGTCTATGTTTTAGCACCTCGTATCACTTTGAGTGCGTTGATTGTTATTGTGCTTGCCTTAGTGGTCATCGTGGGATGGGTCATTGCCAAACTTTCGGTAGAACCCCTTCGTGAGCACTTTACGCAGTTAGAACACTTTTCAAAAGAGGTGCTCCACGAACTTAACCTTCCTATTAACACCATTATGACTAATACGGCTATGTTAAAGAAAAAGATCACACAAGAACGGGAGTTAAAACGCTTTTCACGGATAGAAAGTGCCTGTAAAATGTTAGAAGCACGCTACAGTGAGTTGGATTATCTTATCAAAAAACAGATGCAATTAGAACAGGTAGAACGCTTTGATGTGGCCGACTTGGTGCAAGAACGGCTCAACTTACTCAAACCGCTCTATTCACAGGCCAACTTCATAGTAGATTTAGAAACGATTAGTGTAAATATAGATAGAATAGGCCTAGCTAAAGTGATAGATAATATTATAGACAACAGTGTGAAGTATTCACCAGAAGGTGCACACATCACCATCACCACTCTTGATGAGAAACTGAGCATCAGCGACAGAGGTCAAGGGATGGATGAGGTGACACTGTTTAAGATTTTTGATAGATATTACCAGAGTGATGAAAATACTTTAGGTTTTGGTATCGGTCTGGGTCTTGTCAAGAATTATTGTGACAAATATAAGATAAAACTCCATGTAGACTCATCGTTAAGGGTTGGAACACAGATGCAATTAGATTTTTCAAGGGTGGTATAGAGATGGATGCAACAGGTTGGCTGTCAATAGCAGAACAGGTATTAGATTATGGTGTGATGGGTACTTTGGGACTGATGAGTGTTGTGGCACTGTGGATGTTTATAGAACGTATGATGTTTTATAAAAGTGTTGATTTAGAGAGTTATGATAACAAAGACCTTTTAGAGATAGACCTCACCGATAACCTCTCTGTTCTCTCCGCCATCGGTTCTAACGCTCCTTATGTAGGACTTATTGGTACCATTATCGGTATTATGATTACCTTCTACGGTATGGGTGAAGCTGGAGCAGTGGACACCAAAGCTGTTATGAACGGTTTGGCACTGGCACTTAAGGCTACGGCCTTTGGTATCGTTGTAGCGATACCGGGTATTGTCTTCTATACGATCTGTATTCGTAAGGTTGAGCGCTTGAGTGCGATCTGGGAAGCAGCACGCGCTTCTAAAAGTGTTGAAAGTTAATGAAACAGCGTAAAAAGTTTGACCAGGTCAATGTCATTCCTCTGATCGACATCTTGCTTGTACTTTTGGTGATGGTCATTACCACAGCGACCTTTATAAAACAGGGGATCTTGCCTATAGAACTTCCTGAAGCGAAAGCTTCAGATAAAAAAGAGGACAAAAAAGAGTTTGACATCTATATCACTAAAGATGGTAAATATCATCTTGACAAAAAAGAGATCTCTATTGCTGATCTTGAATCGCGACTCTCTAAGATAGACAAAGATCAGACGGTAGTGTTGCGTTCAGACAAAGAAGCCAGTTTCCAACACTTTGTGAGTGTTATGGACATCTTGAAAAAACTTGAGCATAAACAGCTTTACATTGTGACCAAAGAGTAGCGATGCTGACAAGGCTCTTTGATCCAGCGATTAAACTGTTACAGTATTTCCCTTCAGGGGTAAAGCACAGTTTAATGCTTATCGGTGCCTTGGTGCTCATCATCAGTTTTAGTCTGCATACCTACTTTTTTGGTTTTACCCCCACATATTACCTTGATGTACTGCTTTTGGGACTCTTCTTTTGGGTCTATTTTTATATCGCTAATATCTACGCTATCGTTGAGAGCATTATAGAGCTCAAAGAGAGTCTTGGCAAGATCGCAAAGGCTCAATACCATACACGCATCAGCAATCTCAATGCCAGTGAATTCGATCTCTTTTTAGAAGATGGCAACAACATGTTACAGGCTCTTGAGCGTAACAGTAGTTTTCTTAATGAGTATAAAAGGGTGGTTGACGCCAGCTCACCTTTAGTAAAAACGGACACGCAAGGTAAGATTACCTATGTCAACAGTGCCTATGAAAAACTCAGTGGTTATAGTGCTGAAGAGCTTATAGGTAAGACCCATGCCTTGGTGCGTTCTACTGAGACGAGTGACAAGTATCTTCATGATTTTTGGGAGACCATTTTAAGTAAGAACCTCTTTAAGGGTGAGTTTCAAAACGTTAACAGTGAAGGTGAGCCATTTGTTGTCGAGTCCACCGTCGTCCCCATTCTCGATGAAAAAGGGGAGATCTATGAGTTTATCTCTATTATGTTTGACATCACAGAGCGTAAGGCACAAGCATTAGCGTTAGAACGACAACTCTACACTGACACGTTAACAGGACTGCCTAACAGAAATGCTCTGCATAAAGCGATTGAAGAGCACTTTAGCCACAAACTGATGTTGGTTAACATTGATGATTTTACGACTATTAACACCATCTATGGAGAGCAGGTGGGTGACGTGCTCATTGTTGAGATGGCAAAACATCTGAAAGAGATGCTCTCAAGTGAGAAACTGAGTCTCTACCGTCATAGTGGTGATGAGTTTGCTATTTTGGCTGATGAAAAGGTACCTGAAGCCTTTTTTAAAGAGGACACCGTACTGATGGCCCATCAGCTTAATCCTACTCTTTTAGACTGTAGTGGACATGAGATTACCATCCGTGTTCGCATTGGTGCAGCCCATGGCTCTCAAAAAGGGAACCCCCGTTCTCTTGTCTCAATGGCCTCTTTGGCCCTTCGTAATGCAAAAGGAACCAAACAAGCCTATATGTTCTACTCAGAAGATGTAGACAATTTTCTGCATTTAGAAGAGAACTTTACGACCATAGAGATGTTAGATTATGCCTTGAAAAACAGCTTGGTCAAAGTCCATTTTCAACCTATAGCAAATACCATGAACAACACAGTAGAGAAGTATGAGGCATTGGTACGAGTGATGGACAAACAGGGAACGCTACACTATCCAAATGCCTTTATATCTATCGCTAAAGGGGCAAGGCTTTACTCCAAGCTCTCTCAAGAGGTCTTTTTACAGACCCTTGAGATGGCCAAAAGAAATCCGCTGTTTGAGTTCTCGTTTAACATTGAGATGGCGGATATATTAGATGCAGAGACGCGTGCCTTTGTGTTAAAACGTCTCCGTGAGTCCAATTGTGCTGAACGTATTGTATTTGAGTTGGTAGAGTCAGAAGAGTTGGTCTCCAATGAGGAGATCTATCACTTTTTCAAACTTCTCAAAAGTGAGGGTGCCAAGATCGCTATTGATGATTTTGGCAGTGGGTACTCTAGTTATGCTTATTTGATGAAACTGGGTGTGGACATCGTTAAAATAGACGGCTCTCTGGTCTCAAACATTAACACTAACAGCGACCATAAACGGATCGTCAAGTCTATCATTAACATTATGCATGATCTTGGGATGAAGGTTGTGGCGGAGTATATAGAGAGTAAAGAGATCTATCAGACTGTGGTACTTTTAGGTGCAGACTATGCCCAAGGGCACTTTATAGAAGAAGCAATAGGCAGCGACAACGAACTTATTTGAAGTTGATGAGACCACCAACAAAGAGCCCTCTGTAACTCATATTACCGGTAACTTTCTCTATATCTTCTCCTAAAATATTATAGTACTGCTCTCTATAACCTATTTCCATTCCTATTTTGGTACTTTCATCTATTTCAAACATCAGATCCATCTTGACCTGCCAGTCATACATCTGAGAGTCTCCAAAAACATACACTTTTCCATCGCCTTGAAAGCCCATGTTCAGAGCCGGTGCTTCATAACGAGAGGTAAAGTAGATCATTGGTGCGCCCGAATCATCACGGTCACCAAACTGAAGTCCTGGTACAAGATCAATGTCCATGATATAGATATAGGTAAAGTAGCGGTATCCGAGACCAGCACCTACACTTGGCCAGGGGCTTTTGTCAAAAAACTCATAAAAGAGTGTGGTATCATAGATGTTGTGTTGCAGGTGACTGTTCCAGACTTGATCATTAAGCGGTATACCACTGCCATTGATAAGGTCATCTATAAGCTTTTGTATCTTTGCATTGGCACTTTCGAGGTGTGCTTTAGAATCTCCATCTGTAGAGATCTTAGTGTACTCTAAGCGCAGTTTGGGAAGATAGGGATTTTTGGTGTCCAAGTCTGCCCAGACGTAAAACTGACCTTTTGTCTGTAGGTCTGTGTTAGCATATGAGCCTTTAAAACTCTCTTCTACATAAGAGATTTGTCCCTTTGCCCCTGTATAGTAAAGACCAGAACCCATGTCCAAATCAAAGTCTAATGCTGAAAGTTGTGAAGCCAAAAATATGCTTGCTAGGGGCAAAAATTTATTCATAAATTATCATAGCAAGTTCACTGTGAAAGCTATGTTAAGTCGCTGTTGTCTATAATTATCTTATGAAAAATTATATTATATTACTTGTTTTTTACACATCAATAATGGCGGGAGAATGGTCACTTCAAAAAGATGAAGTGGGGATAAAAGTATACACACAAGAGCGAGAAGGCTCAAGTTTTAAAGCTTTTAAAGGGGAGGCAGTTGTTGATGCCCCACTGATGAGTGTTGTGGCTGTTTTGTATGATACACCTGCTTGTAAAACGTGGATGTACGAATGCAGTTATGCGACTAACGTCAAACTGGTAAGGTTTGAGGAGAACTACATTTTCCAGCAGTATGAGCTGGGTTTTCCTGTGAGTGACAGAGGGGTGCTACTGCACTCTGTTTTGCATTTTGATAAAGAGGGTGCAAGGATAGACTCTCACGAGGTGATGGACTTTTGTGATAATGGCAACAACGTACAATGTAATGCGATAAATCAACGAGACTTTGTACCTGTGGTACGTTCAAGAGGCAGTTTTGTCCTGACACCTATAGCTGCCGACAAAACTAAGGTGGTCTGGACACAACATACCAACCCGGGAGGAAGTCTGCCGACATGGTTGGTCAACGCCATGCTGATAGATTCTCCTTTTTATTCGCTACTCAAGCTCAAAACTGTAGTTAAAGAAGAGAAGTATCAGATCAGTAAAGAGGCGTTAGTTCAGAGGTGGAGAGAGACTGTTAAGGCTTTTTAATCAACATGAGGGCGACAGTGATGAGGAGGAGTGCCATGAGTATAGTAGAGGTTAAGGGCTCATGAAAAAGGGTGACACCTAAAAAGGTGCCCACAAGAGGAACAAGGTAGTTACTCAAGGCTGTAAAACTGGGACTTGTTTGGCGGATAAGGGTTAGGTAGAGTAGGTAAACTAGGCCAGAAGAGAAGAGACCCAAGATGATGATACTGCTCCAAGTAGTGGTCTGTGTTGGCAGTGCGGAGATGTTGAAATAGAGCCAGAGTAGTGTCAGAGGCAGGGCGTAAAGTCCCAAGATGAAACGGGTGGCACGTAAGGCGGTGATCTCTTGAGGGATTTTAGCCATTAAGATGAGTGCCAGTCCAAAACAGAGAGCTGCCAGTAAAATAGCGCCCACCCCTAAAAAGTCAAGAGTGAGGGCAGTGGTGTCAGGCATCATTAAAACATAGAGTCCAAGTAGTGCTAAAAATAGTCCTGCAATCTCTCTTAGTGTAATGTTATTACGCTGTTTGAAAAGGTACTCTAAAAAGAGGGTCATCAGCGGGATAAAGCCCATAATAATTGCCGTAATAGACGAGGGAACACGCTGTTGCCCGTAACCAATGAGAAAAAAGGGGATGGCCGCTTCAACTGCTCCGATAAGCAAGAATAGTCCTAAAAGTTTTGGTGTGAGTATGAAGTGGCCATGACGCTCTTTTGGAATGATAAAAATCAGTGTAGAGAGTGTGATAAAGCCAAAAAAGAGCCGTCCAACCATCAGACCAAAGGGGGTGAGCTCCTCTAGGGCTAAGGTGTTGAAAATATATTGTGAACCCCAGATCAGAGCAATAAGGAGGAGTAAAATATAGTGCATCAAGGCTCTCTGTTTGTTAAATCAGACTATTATACCCTTTTAAAAGGATCTGCATGGCATGGCGAATGACCTATAACAATATCAGCGGTGCCGCCTGTTCTGCAAGAGGCATTGCCCATAGAGAGACTAAAGAAGAACTCGAAGCTTTGGCCAAAAGTCTAGAGGATAAAATAACTAATATCATGATACAAAAAGTACAAGAGATAAAAAAGGAGAAAAAATGAAGTTTTTAATGTCACTGTTCTTGGGGTTACTGTTTGCGACAGGTCTGCTGCATGCTGAGGTTCAAAAAGTGGTCTACGATGTTTCAACAGGTGATGCTGCGGTACTTGAAAAAAGGCTTATTGGTAGTGTGGAGAGTCTTATGGCAGATGCACAAGAGCGTAAAACGGAGTACAAAATTGCTGTAGTCATCTCTGGAAAGTCTTATAAATATTTTGTTAAAGATCTTAAAAATTCACCTTACAGTGGCAAACTCAAAGTGGCACGGGCGCAAAAGAGACTCGAGCCACTTTTAGAGAAACTCCATAAAAAGTATGGGGTGGTGTTTACGATGTGTAGTGTGGGTATGAAAGCGCATAAGATTAAAGAGGAGACACTTTATGGTTTTGTAGAAGCGAAACGCTCTAAGTCTGTCTATCTTGTGCAGTGGCAAAACCGAGGTTATGCCTATATGCCGGTGCACTAAATGTCTATAGAGACCCCTTTTATTACGGCTGATGGTATTGTAGAGATTTATATAGAAGATGTGTTGCAGGGTGTTGTTCTTATAGAGCGTCTCAACCCACCTTATGGTACGGCACTTCCGGGTGGTTTTATGGATATAGGTGAGCGCATTGAAACATGTGCCGTACGGGAGATGCGTGAGGAGATTGGTCTCGATGTTGAAATCACCTCTTTGTTGGGTATCTATTCCGACCCTAAGCGTGATCCGCGGTTTCACACCGTTTCGGCAGTCTATGTCTGCCGTGCAGAAGCGATGCCTGTGGCGGGGGATGATGCTAAGAGTTGTAGAGTCATTGCAAGAGCAGATCTTTTAAATGAAGTATATGCATTTGACCATAGAACAATTGTTGAAGACTATCTCAAAAGCTTAGGGTAAAATACGCTTATGAAAAAAGATGAAGTATTTAACAAACCTATAGAGAAGCAGTTTGAATTTGACGCTGAGGTTGCCGCCGTGTTTGACGACATGTTGCAGCGTTCGGTACCTTTTTACGCAGAAGCAATGTCCCTGACCCAGCGTTTTGCTAAAAATTATATTGGTGAAGGGGGTGTGGTCTATGACTTAGGGTGTTCAACAGCATCAACCCTCCTTAATATAGAGAGAACCTTGGAGGTCGATGCTACACTGATAGGTCTTGACAACGCCCCTTCTATGCTTGAACAAGCCCGTAAGAAGATCATCGCTTTTAACGCCAAGGTTGAGGTTGAAGAAGCGGACATCTTAACCTATGACTACCTCCCTTGTGATGTCATCATTAGTAACTATACGCTGCAGTTTATCCGGCCTTTAGAACGAGAGACCTTGATTAAAAAGCTCTCTAGCGCCATGAAAGAGGGTGGAGCATTTATATTTAGTGAAAAGGTGGTGAGTGCTAACTCTAAGTTAAACAAAGAGCTTATAGACTGCTACTATGACTACAAACAGTCTCAGGGGTATTCACAGTATGAGATCGCTCAAAAGCGAGAGGCCTTAGAAAATGTGCTCATCCCTTATACAGAATCAGAAAATATCGAGATGGCAGAACGCTCTGGCTTTAGTCACTGCGAATGTCTTTTCAGATGGGCAAATTTTGCTACATTTATAGCTATAAAGTGAGTCTTATGTCCAACACAGTCTTAGAACATTTCAAAACACTCTGTCAAATTCCCCACTGCTCTTATGAATCCCAAGAGATGAAAATACATCTCGTTACAGAGGCCAAACGCTATGGCTTTGAGGTGAGTGTAGACAGTGCCAGTAATATTTTAGCCACCAAAAGTGGTGCCAAAGTGACTTTACAGTCACACTATGACATGGTCTGCATAGGTGCAAACTTCCCGTTAACACTTCAAGAAAAAGAGGGGTGGCTGTCTGCAGAGAACTCTACCTTAGGCGCAGACAATGGCATCGGTATGGCGATGATGCTCTCTCTGATGCAAGAGGGTGCGGAGGTTGACCTTCTCTTTACAGCAGATGAGGAGGTGGGACTTTTGGGTGCGAGAGGCTTGGAACTTCCACTGAAAACACCCTATCTTCTTAATCTTGACTCAGAAGAAGAAGGTATCGTGACCATAGGGTGTGCGGGTGGTGTTGATATTATCGCCACTAAAAAGATGCCAAGTGTTCGTAAAAAACTTCATGTGTACACGTTTGAGATTAAAGATCTTCCTGGTGGGCACTCTGGAGTGGACATCGATAAAAATATCCCTAATGCCATCACTTTGCTCTTTCAAAAACTGTGTGCACAAGAGAGTTATATCATCGAAGTTCATGGTGGTGAACGTCGCAACTCCATCCCTAAAAAAGCGGAGATTGTTTTTGGTGTGGAGGTCTATGAAGATATCAAAGGTGCGCTCTATTTGGGTGAAAAAGATATTGAGACCTTAGGTGAAAGCTGCAGTGTCATTAGACTCTTGGGAAGTTTTGAGAGCGGGGTACGTGCTTTAAATGAGACCTTGAACATCGTAGAAAGCAGTATTAATCTTGCTTTGATAGAGAGCAGTAAAAATGAGATACGTGTGCAGTTAAGTGCCCGTTCTATGGATAAAACGGCATTAGTAACTCTGCAAGAACGTACTATCACTTATTTTAAAACAGAGGGTTTTAGTGTTGATACAGAGGGCTTTTATGCTCCATGGAAACCAGAAGAGAACAGTTTTTCTGACATGGTCTTAGAAGAGAGTTGTGCGCTATTTCCACAAGCGAAGTATGGTGCGATTCATGCGGGTTTAGAGTGTGGCATCATTAAAGAGAAACATCCAAATATTTTGATGGCCTCTATAGGTCCCAACATCATGTACCCCCACTCCAACAGAGAACAGGTCGAACTGGCCTCTGTAGAGAAGGTCTATACAACACTTCAAAACATTGTAAGGAATCTTCATGCGTAAACTCTTTTTTCTGCTCTTATCATCTCTCTCACTAATGGGGGTCGTTCTGCCTGAAAATGCCCCTTTTGCCGGAGGTATTATTGTTCAAGAGATTAACACTGCACATAAGCCAAAGGTTTATCACGGCAAACGTCAGCTAATGGTCTTGGATACTGAGAAAAAAGGGCACTACGTTGTGGTTGCAGGAATAGGTCTCAGTCAAAAAGCCAAAGCACCTTATAAACTGCGTATTGTAGAGGCTAAGAAAGAGCAATTCCACACTTTTTATCTTGAAGATAAAGTCTATAAAAAGCAGTACATTACACTGAAAAACAAGCGTAAAGTGAACCCTACCAAACTGGACATGAAACGTATCAACAGTGAAAAAAAACGCTCACATACAGCCTTAGCTCTCTTTACACCACAGAAGTTTGAGACACTCTCTATGGTCAAGCCTGTTGATGTCAACATCAGTGATGACTTTGGCAAGCGACGCTACTTTAACAACAAGCCACGCAGACCTCATAGTGGTGTAGATATGCCTGCTCCTGTAGGAACACCTATTGTGGCGCCACTTGGTGGTAAAATCGTAGAGATGGGTGAGTTTTTCTTTAACGGCAATGTCATCTTTATCGATCATGGTTTGGGTTTGGTGAGTATGTACTGTCACATGAGCAAGTTTGATGTCAAAAAAGGGCAGATGGTGAAACGGGGTCAAAAGATCGGTGAAGTGGGGCAAACGGGTCGTGTGACAGGACCACATGTTCATTGGGGTGTCTCTCTTAACGGTGCGATGGTCGATCCACGGCTCTTTTTTGTAAAGCAGAAGTGAATAAGTGCTATAGTACGGTTTTAATTTAAGAGGTAGAGATGAAACATATATTTTTAACATTTTTTTTAGTAGTAGTTTTGCCATTAAGTCTTGATGCACGACGCAATGGAGAAGGCTTTTTTATAGGTTTGGGTAGTGGGGGCTCTCACTATTATGACAACGGTTTGAGTAGTGATTTTGGTGCTTCAAAAGATGACATCAGTGGTACGTTAAAGTACTATATGGGTTACAAGTATGACCATGAGATAACCTTAGAAGGGTCTGTTACCAGTTATGGTATTTATGAGTTTAGAAAAGATGGTGAACAGATAGAGCGACTTGAGCCTCTCTCTTTCTCTATTGCTTTAAATTACGGTACGGACTTGGTTCATAATCAACTCAGACCTTTTGTGATTTTAGGAGGTGGTGGTTTATGGCTAAAGCCTTCTGAAAATACACTCTACTCTGAAGAAATATTTTTTAGCCTACATTATGGTGCAGGTCTGCTTTTAACACCACGTTTTTTACATGGTCTAGGGTTTAGAATGGCTTATGAAGGGGATTGGAGCCGTTTTAACTCAAGTTCGGCAGTGAAAGCGGTAGGAAAAAGTGCTTATGACAACACCTTTGGCTCTCTTTACTTAGGGATACAGTACAAATTTTAAGACCCCTCGCTGCTGGCAACAGCACCAAAACCTAACAGTATCTCTACCATCGCCACACGTTTATGCTCCTGTGCAATCTTTAGTGCAGTAAGTCCTTGTGGAGAGACGATGTTGGGGTCCACACCACTCTCTAACATAAACGTGACCGTCTCTGCATGGTTGTAGAAAACAGCGAACATTAAAGCACTCCATCCAAAATTGTCAAAGAGGTGACTTGATGCATAGTTGTTTAGCAGAACCTCTACAGCATTTTTTCGTCCCATGGATGCTGCTAACATAAGGGGTGTTCTCTGGTTGAGGTCTTTATGGTTAACATCGGCTCCAAGCTGAATGAGGAGTCTGATATGGTGGGTGTTTTCTCTGTTTTCTACTTTAGTAACGGTGGTACATAGTGGTGTCCAACTTAAAGAGTTAAGTTGCACATCAACCTTTGCCCCTTTTGAAAGTAGAAGGGTCTCCAGTTCTCTATAACTCTCAACATTTTCATGATACTGAAGTAGGGCTGCATGGGTGAGGGTAAGCGGTGTATGAGCATTGTCAGAGATGTTAATGTTGGCACCCCGTTTAATAAGCAGTATGGCTGCTTGTGGGTTGTTGTTGCGTATGGCAACACTGAGTGCGCTATGTCCTTTGTCTGAGATATGCTCTATCGTCGCGTGACGGTCTATCAGTAAAATAGCTGTATCCAAGTGGCGGGGATGACTCATAGCAATAATAAGCGGTGTCAAACCTTCTGCATCTTCAGCATCGACATCAAGCCCCTTGTTCAGTAGGTAGATAATGATTTTCATGTTGTTACTTAAAACACCAAGATGCAACATACTCTGACCATCAGCATTTTTTTGAAAGAGTTGTTCTCTGTTCTTGACACTATGTACCAGTCGGTTCAAGTCACCCACCCGTACTGTCTCAAAGAGGTTGTGAGGGGTTGTCTCTACCATAGAGGTAATAGAGTGTATATACAGCTTCTGTTCTTCTGTTGCTAAGTCACTTACAGCCTTGCCTTCATGGTTTTTTATTTGGGTGTCAGCGCCATAACGTAAAAGGGTATTGAGCAGTTCAACATACTCAAAACGCAGGGCAAAATGCAGTGGCGTATTGCCCTCTTTATCTTGAACATTGACATCAGCACCATAAAGCAACAGGGTCTCTATGATCTCGAGGTGATTATACTTTATAGCAAAAATAAGTGGTGGTGTCTTTCCCAATTCATGAAAATCAACATCAAAACCTTCTATGATCATCTGCACCATCTGTGCGGTGTTATGGTGTATGATCGTTTCATAAAAGAGTTCATGAGTATGCTCTATAATGTGTGCTTCGTTGGGGTGGTACATAGGTGTTTTAAGTATCAGTGCACTGTGAAGGCGTTCCATAAAAGGCATTTTGGCTCCTTGTATGACTATAGTAACATAATGTTTGGAGCTTGTAAAGCTGTTTTACAAGCTTCTTCTTTTACGGCTGATCTGTTTTTAGATTGTTTGAACTTAATTTTGATTCCCTTACTTTTTCTACTCGACAAAAAAATAAGGGTAAATGGAAAAAAGTCATAATTATAAAAGAAGTTTTAACAGAGAAACAAAAACAGTAAAGCCTCAAAAACTCGTAGATTCCTGCCTACGCAGGAATGACGGCTGGTGAAATTTTATGGATGTTTTTCATGTGTAAAAGTAGACTTTAAATCTGGTTTCAATACTAATAGACAAATTAAACAATCTCTAGAAATTAGATTAAAAAATAAAAGTTGGTAAAAAAGAGGGAGGGTAAAAAAGTAAAGAGGGTGAAGCATCGCCCACTAGGGGCTAAACTTCAGGTAGAAAGGTCTATCGAATGTTTTCGAAAGGGTTATTGATAACCGCTTTACGAGTAACAGTGTAAGGGATGATAGCTGCTGCACGAGCACGCTTAATAGCGATAGTTACCATTTCCTGGTGACGTTTACAGTTACCTGTTAAGCGACGTGGCATGATCTTGTAACGCTCAGATAGTGAAAAGCGTAGTGAACCTGCATCTTTGTAATCCATGAAGTCAACTTTTGCTTCACAGTATTTACAATAACGTTTTTTGTATTTTCTTCTTTCAGCCATAATTTGGTCCTTAATTTTAATTCATTAACAATACTCTCTTTTGGCAAGAGAGTATTGTCCGTGTTGTTTACTTAGAGAATGAACTCTCTAAAATGGAATCTCATCTTCATCAATATCGATAGACGGAAGGTCTGCCGGCATGCTTTGCTGAGGAGCAGGACGCTGCTGTGTCTGCGGCTGTTGGTATGACGGCTGCTGATACTGTGCTTGTTGTGTCTGCTGCTGTTGCGGTGCATTGTATGACGAAGCTTGAGACTGCTGTTGCTGTTGAGGCTGTCCGTATCCACCACTCTGAGGCTGTTGTGTTGGTGCATTGTAGCCACCTGCAGGTGCGCCAGAGTTCTGGTTGTCACCTTTAGAGTCTAACATCTGCATCGTCTCAACATTAATAGAGTGCTTAGAACGTTTGCCACCGTTTTGGTCTACCC
>JALSUN010000237.1 GCA_027061425.1 Helicobacteraceae bacterium | reverse complement strand
CCGAAACATCAATTTTCCCAAAAATCAGGGCATAGCTATCTCTTTGAAGGCAGTGCAAGGGTGATCTGTTGTTATGCTTTCTGGACTATAGTAAGCTTGCTACGTAGCACTTCTGACGTATAGCATTAAGTATCTCCACAAACTGCTCATTGACTTTGAGTATCGTCTCTCTGGAGTGTTTTATCACCTTGCCTGCGATGTTGTAAAGCTTATAACGAAGTGTCTGTATCGTATGACGTTGCCAACTCTCTTGCAGTGTCTCTTTGAAGAGAACAAACAGGTTATAAGCCAGTACACCTATCTGGAAGTAAAAGGCATTGGCGATAAAGTCCGATGTAGGAAGATACTTCAGGTTGAACCCGTTTTTAAGTTCTTTAATACGGTTCTCACTGGTATCACCACGCTGACGGTAGAACTTGACGACATCTTCTATATCCTCATCTGAGTTGGTGGCGATGACACTATAACGCTCTTTTGCATATTGCAATTTCTCTTCTTCACTAAGAGTCTCTTCGAGTGTTGGCAGTATCGGTGTCACTCTCTTTTTGATGACGATCATTCTAAAGGCGTTCTTTCCCTCATTCATCGTATGGATGAACTCCGCCACATCTTCTTGAAGATGATGGTTTTTACCTTCATAGTGTGTCATACTTTTCCACTGTTTGATCTCTTGGATACTTTCTAATACACGGTTGTCTAGATGCGCACCGATAGTATAGATGATCCCATGTTCATCACAGTAGTCGAAGAGTTCATGTTGGTAGGAGGCAGAGTCTGCTCTGACATAAGCCAATGCTTGTGTCTTGGGTAGTTGAGTAATACAGCGTTTTACAAACTCAAGGTTAGTATCAGCTGGTGCGATATTGCCACTTCTGAATTCACCCAGTATCATATAGCCGCCATTGATATGACCTATCATCGGTGTATAGCCTGGAAACATCTTGTAAGTGTATACAGCACTCTCTTTGTGGCTCTCGATCACTGAAGCATCGATATCGAGGACAAGAGGCTCTTTGACTCTTTTGAGATAACGTTTGAGCAGTCTCTTATTGATATTCTCTATCCCATAGACACCCATGACACCTAAACGTTTTAGCCATTTACCTATAGCACTCGCTGTAGGTATATCTTTGAGATGTAAGATCTCTCGCATCGCATGGTCTTCTCTGATCACTCGGAGATCTTCAAGTGACTTACCACCACTGTGTAACATCAAAAGTAAGGGTTGAATGAATGTAGACGGGGTGTAACCTCGATTGCTTTGAGGAAGTGGAAGATGGAGATCACATAGCTTATCAACACCTATCGCTTTAAGATATTCACCAAATAGTATCTCCCCTGATCTTGGTGTCAATCTCTCATCTGTGGACGCTATAGAAAAGTTTAAAACCGTTTGTGTCATACTTTCAGCCTTGGGGAAAAGCTGCACCCGTTAGGTGAAAGTTATAGGTTCAGCTTTTCGCTTCTATTTCTCCTATTTTACGATATCTCTTCTTATCTTTTTCTATTTCTATTTCTATATCTGGG
>JALSUN010000236.1 GCA_027061425.1 Helicobacteraceae bacterium | reverse complement strand
ACCTCTTTTGGATCTATCTTATAGGTCGCCGTCAAGGTAAAGACAACCATGAGGCCATCCACTACAGCGTAGAGAAAAACTTCTTGCCCACTCTGTTAACCTCTCTAACGACTGCTGCTGGTTTTGCTTCTCTAGGCATCTCTCATGTAGTGCCCATCAAGACACTGGGCATAGCAACGGCAAATGCTGCACTTCTTGCCTTTGTTCTGACCATCTTATTTGTACCGGCGCTTTTGGCCATTATCAATCCAAAAATCAAAGAAAAAGAGCTACAAAAGGCTCAAGAAAAAAGCCCATTGGCACACCATTATGCGCAGTGGATCATTAAGCATGATACAAAAATCCTTATATTTTCAACGCTACTCTTTACTGTTATTGGTCTTGGTATATTTTTTGTCAAGATGGATTCCAACACGGTGCGTTATTTTAGTAAAGATGTAGATTTTCGTAAAACAGTTGAGTTTATGGAAGCCCATTTAAGTGGTCCGATGTCTTATGAGTTGGTCGTGGACTCTGGTAAAAAAGATGGGATTAAGATGCCAGAATTTATGCAAACGGTTGAAGATTTCCAAAATGACTTTAAAAAGACCTATCCTGATGTGCGTCACGTTGCATCATTAGTGGACATTGTCAAGACTTTTAACGAGGTCCTTAATGGTTCTAAAACAGTCCCTGATGACAACAAACTTATAGCGGGTTATCTTCTCTTTTACTCTCTGTCCTTGCCACAAGGTATGGAGATTAATGACCGTATGGATGTTAATGAGAGACTGCTACGGGTGACAGCGCTTGTCAACATAGTAGACACTTCCAAAGATTTGGAAATGATTGCTTGGGCGGAACATTGGTGGGACAAAACACCTTACAGCGCGCAGATAAGTGGTCAAACTGCGATGTTTGCACATATGCAGAGTGATGTTACGGACACTTTGGTACAGTCTATTTTGTTAGCGATTACTTTAGTCTCTGTCATGATGATGTTCATCTTTAGAAACCTACGTATGATCCCTCTTTTCATCGTACCTAACGTGTTGCCTATCGCGCTTGTTATCGGTGCCATGGGATGGATGGGCATGACCATAGACATGGGTGTTGCTATCTCGGGTGCCATTATCATCGGCGTGGCAGTGGATGACACCATTCACTTTTTGGTGAAATATAGAGAGGCCAGAAAACGGGGCGACAGTATGCAGAACTCTTTAGAGTATGTGATGCAGTACGCTGGTAGCGCCATCATCTTTACCACGCTTATTTTAAGTGCTGCCTTTTTAGTCTTCTCTTTTAGTCAGTTTTTACCAAATGTCCATTTTGGTGTCGTGACGGCTATGGCTCTTATGATTGCTGTTTTAGTGGACCTGTTGATGCTTCCTGCCATCTTGAGTAAGTTTGACGCCCATGAAAAGAGTCTACTCGTTTAGCCTTTTTGCACCTTACTAGAGAGAAATGAAGCCTCTTACAGGAGAAAAAGCCACTCTTGGCTATAATCACATATCTTTACTATAGTGAGCAGTTATGGCATTTACGAAAATCTACACCGA
>JALSUN010000235.1 GCA_027061425.1 Helicobacteraceae bacterium | reverse complement strand
CCATCTTCTGTTGTTACACTAAAATGTGAGCCACTTTTTTGAACCTCTGTGACCAAGGTCTCTGTGATAACCTTGACTGTAGTACTTGCTAAGGCCTCTTGAAAAGCGAGCAGGACAGACTTGGCTTCATTAGAGAGGGGGTAACAGCGTCCATCGTCTTTAGTATCCAGTATCAGTCCTATCGAGAGACAGAACTTCTCAAATGTTTTAAAAGGCATCTGTTCTAAAGCGTAGGCTACAAAAGCAGGATCCTCCCCAAAGTAGTCAGAGACAAAAGCGGTGGTGTTAATGATGTTACAACGACCATTACCCGAGGCAAGGATCTTCTTGCCTACGTTCTTGTTATGTTCATAGAGGGTGACTTTAGCACCTAAACGTGAAGCGGTTAGTGCTGCCATAAGACCA
The DNA here is from genome assembly GCA_027061425.1 of Helicobacteraceae bacterium. Lineage (GTDB taxonomy): Bacteria > Campylobacterota > Campylobacteria > Campylobacterales > Sulfurimonadaceae > Sulfonitrofixus. The sequence continues at coordinate 5,134 of JALSUN010000235.1, read as the reverse complement.
GACGCACCCCCACCTATAATTGCTACTTTTTTCATAGTGTTATTATAGCGTTATCAACTGCAAGTTGCATGCTAATGAAGAGATTTCCATTATATAAAAAATTGTAAAAGGTACCCTAAAGTGAAAAAAAATAGAGAGACGGTCTCTTGCTACAGATAATGATATGTAGCAGAAATTTTACTTATAAATAATATCAGTCAGAACTATATTAACTATTATATGTCATAATTTTGTGCATACAAACATATAGGATTAAAAATGGCAACAGTAGCATTATCAGAAGCAAACTTCAACGAAACTATCGAAAACAACAGCATCGTCATCATCGATTTCTGGGCACCATGGTGTGGACCTTGTAAACAGTTCGGCCCAATCTATGAAAAAGTGTCTGAAGAGTACTCAGACATTGTTTTTGGAAAAGTCAACACTGAAGAAGAACAAGCACTTGCAGGACACTTTCAGATCCGTTCTATCCCAACTACTATCATCTTAAAAGAGAACATCGCTGTATTCCAGCAGCCGGGTGTCATGCCTGAAGAGGGTTTGAAAGACGTTATCAAACAGGTTCAAGAGTTAGATATGGATATGGTGCGTAAAGAAGTTGAAAAACAACAAGCTGCAGAAAAAGCAGAGTAGTAAAGACTTCTTTTTATCCTGAATTTTATCTCGTTACTGTGCTTCTTTTGCACAGGTGGGGATGAAGTGAAAGGCTCTACCGTCAAAAAGCCCCTGGTCACTCAGCTTAATCTCGGGTATGACGAGCAGTGCCATAAAAGAGAGGGTCATGAAAGGTGCGGAGAGGGAAGTGCCAAGGGTCTCCTTGACGAACCGATCGATCTCCTCATATTGCGCCGCTACTTTAAAGGCATCGTCACTGCTCATGATACCGGCGACACTAAGCGGCAGATGCAGAGTGTGTTCCGCATCGACAGCTGCAATGCCGCCTTTAGATACTACCAGCAGGTTCACGGCTTTGGCAATAGCCTCATCACTGCAGCCGACGGCGATGATGTTATGTGAGTCATGTGCGATGCATGAGGCGATGGCGCCTGACTTGAGGTTGAAACCATTGATGAAGCCCAGCGCCGGTCTGCTCTTTTCATAGCGGTTGATGACTGCGATCTTCAGGATATCTTTTTCAATGTCGACACTGAAGTGACCATCCTGGTGGGTATGGTAGAGAAGCTCTTTGGTAAAAAGCTCATGGTCTATTGCCTGGATCACCTCTATGTCGTCACATTCACTTTTAAAAACAAAGTCCTCGGCTGCTACAATAGTCGCATGGAAGTTGTTGAGCGGCGTGACCTCTATCGAGTCTATCTTGGTGATACCATCTTCATAAACGCAGGCGCCGTCGACAAAAGTACGGAGGACCTTGAATGCTTCAAGATCCTGCACTTCTATTAAATCAGCCCTGTCCCCCACCTGCAGTGTTCCGACATCGAGATTGTAGTGCTCTTTGGGGTTGATACATGCGATCTTCAGCACATCGAACAGGTCATGCCCTTTGGCAAGACTTCGTTTGACCAGCGTGTTGATGTGGCCTTTAAGTAGGTCGTTGGGATGTCGGTCGTCAGAACAGAACATCAGCATGTCAGGATACTCTCCTATCAGCGGAGAAAGGGCCTCGTAGTTCTTGGCGGCGGAGCCTTCGCGTATGAGGATCTTCATCCCCAACTCCAGCTTCTCTTTGCCCTCTTCGTAACTGCTGGCTTCGTGGTCTGTAGAGATCCCGGCATCGATATATTTTTTCAAATTCTCTCCACTGAGAAAAGGGGCATGGCCGTCTATGGGCAGATGTAGGGCTTTTGCTGCGGCTATCTTACCCATAATCTCAGAATCATCGTTGATAACACTTGGAAAAGCCATTACTTCAGAGAGGTGATTAAGCTTAGGGTTTTTCAACAGTCTTTTAACGGCATCAATATCGAGTGTGGCACCACTTGTCTCAAAAGGTGTGGCCGGTACACAGGGAGAGACACCGAAGTTAAAGTGAAAGTTTACCTTTTCGGCGTTTTCAAGCATAAACTCAACCCCTTTGACCCCCAGAACATTGGCGATCTCATGAGGATCACTCACGGTACCGACCGTTCCGTGCCTCACCGCGATCCTGGAAAATTCCGAAGGTACCAGCATGGAGCTCTCTATATGGATATGAGCATCGATAAAGCCCGGAAGAATATAGGTTGAGAGTTGCTCATCGATCTTTGTGATACTATGTACCTTTTGATTTTTGATCTCAACAAGAACAGGAAAGATGGTTCTGTTTCGAATGTCTATAAGGTTGGCTTTTATCTTCTTCATACATAGATTATAGCGCTTTGTTGTTGTGTTTTTAAGTTCTCAAGTCAACTTTTGCAAGGCGTGCTTCTTTAGAGGGAAAAGAGTATACTAAAAAAAAGAGGCATTATTATGGAAAAAAGAAGTTGTAACATTTTAATTATTGGTGGTGGTCCGGCAGGTGGTGTGACTGCAGTGACAGCTAAGATGAACTTTCCGGACAAAGAGGTCCTGGTCGTCAGAGAGTTCGAAAAGCAGCTGGTACCTTGTGCGATCCCTTATATCTTCGGCGAGACACTTGGCTGCAGTGATAAGGATGTTGCTTCCTGCGGTGCAGCAGCGGAAATGGGTATCTCTACTCTTTTGGGAGAGGTACGAGACATTGACTTTAAAGACAAGATAGCGTTTACCATGCATGAGGCGATCTCTTTTGATAAAGTGGTTTTTGCTACAGGTTCGAAGCCCTTTGTACATGAGTCTCTGCGTCATGCTCTGGCTATGGAGGGTGTCTTTACGGTAGCCAAGAACAAAGCCCTTATAGACAAAGCCAAGTCCTATCTGGAGTCTAAAAGCGATGTCGTAGTTGTCGGGACAGGTTTTATAGGTATTGAGATGGCTATGGAACTTGTCTCAAGCGGTAAGAAGGTGACAGTCGTCGGTGGTAGCAGACACATACTAAAAGGTGCGTTCGACTCAGAGATAGCCGCAGAGGCAGAACTGCTGCTTGCAGAAGCGGGTGTTACCTTCATAGGTAACGACAGAGTCACGGCCATCATAGACAAAAATGATGATAACACGGTCAATGCCGTTGCCCTTAAAAGCGGAAAAGTCATTGACACAGATGTTGTCATCCTTGCTACCGGGTACAAACCTAACACTGAACTTGCTCAAAAAGTAGGTGTCTCACTAGGTCATTATGGTGGTATCTGGGTCGATGAGTATATGCGTACAGAAAATCATGATGTATTTGCTGTTGGTGACTGTAGTTCGAGACGGGCATTTATAACGAAAACCCCTTCCAAAGTGATGCTGGCATCTACGTCGGCAGCGGAGGGTAGGGTGGCCGGAAGCTCTTTGTATGGACTCAAATACATCAAGGGTTTTAGCGGAACGATCGCGATTTTCTCCACCATGATCGCTGACAGTGCTTTTTCATCGGCAGGTGTCACAGAAGATGAGGCAAGAGCAGCCGGTATGGATGTCGTAGTAGGGACTTTCAGCGGTATGAACCGTCATCCGGCGACCATCCCTGGTGCACAAAAACAGTTGGTAAAACTCATAGTGACAAGAAATGGCGGTCAGATCATAGGGGGTCAGATAGTAGGAGGCAGTGAGACCGGAGAGATGATCAACATCATTGGTCTGATGATAGAGAGTGCTCAGAGTGTCTACAAAGTGATGTCCATTCAGGTTGCCACCCAACCAATGCTTACGGCCGCACCGACCAATTACCCTATCGTTATGGCAGCTGTCATGGCGATGAAAAAGATAGAATGTTAGAGTACAAGGCTTTGTGGTAACTTTATTTTAGAGCGTAGGGTGTTGCTTGATGCTTTTTCAAATTACTGACGATGGTGCTTAATAATACATCAGTATCTACGGGTTTACTAAGATAATCATCCATACCGGCATGAAGCAGACGCTCTTTGTCTCCTCGGATAGCGTTGGCAGTCAAGACTATGATAGGTGTGTGGTCGTGATGGTTTTCAGTCTCATACTTTTTGATGGCTTTCATCGCGTCTATGCCGTTCATTTTTGGCATGTTCTCATCCATTAAGATGAGATCATAATGATGTTTTTGACAGATCTCAACAGCTTCGAGACCATTGTCAACAATGTCATGCGTTATGTGATAACGGTCAAGTATCATTTTAAGATACATCTGATTGGCCCGGACATCTTCAACGATCAATAGGTGCGCATCGATCTGTGATGGTATTTCGACTTTAGTTGCCTCATCTTCAGATGATACGGCAGTACCAACACTGACAGGGGCATTGAAAAAGAAAGAACTTCCTTCACCCTGCTTGCTTTTGACGCTGAGGTCGCCTCCCATAAGTTTGGCGATCTGTAAAGAGATGGCCATTCCAAGACCAGTTCCTCCATAATCACTTTTTAGGTTGTTACTAGTTTGCATGAAAGGATGAAAAAGCTGGTCGAGTTCATCTTCAGGAATTCCAATACCAGTGTCTTGAAGAATCATATGGAGCTGATCATCATGGTAGTCTACACTGAAGTAGATCTGTTGATGGTCAGGTGTGAACTTTATGGCATTGGAAAAGAGGTTGTTAAGGACCTGTCTGAGACGCAGTGCATCACTATGTAGTACAAGTGCATCCGTCAGAGTGTCACTTAGTTTACCCTCTATACGAATGTTCTTTTCACTGGCTTTTGCTTTATGAAGGTCTATGGTCGACTGAAAAAATTTCTGGGCTAAAAAGTCGGTAGTATGGAGCTCCATATGACCACTTTCGATCTTACTAAGGTCTAGAATGTCACTGATGAGCTCTGTCAAAATACTGGACGCTTCCTGGATGATCTCCATCTGTTGCTGTTTTTGAGTGTCAGTCTCATCTTTTTTCAGTAGAGAAATAAAGCCGTTGATCGCATTAAGCGGGGTTCGGATCTCATGTGACATGTTTGCTAAAAAGGTACTTTTGGCACGCGAGGCTGACTGGGCACGTTTCTGAGCGGCCAGAGCTTTTTTGTTAGCTAGTACAAGTGCTTTTGTACGTTCATAAACGATGGAGTCAAGCTGTTTGTTGAGATGTTCAGACATGTTGATCTTCTCTTCATACATCTGCTCGTACCATGTTGCGAAGTAAGAGACAAAGACCAGATTGATGATATAGCT
>JALSUN010000234.1 GCA_027061425.1 Helicobacteraceae bacterium | reverse complement strand
GCAGGCAGGTAGAGCCACTGGTCATCATCTTTATCTGCATGTTCATAACTTAAAAACTTGGTACCACGAACATCTGCAGGGGTCAAAAACTCCATCAACGACTTGTCTCCACCCTTTTTCTCTAACACCATAGACTTCATCGTACGCTGGCGTTCTTGTCCATTAGCATTGACAAGGGTCATGACCATCTCTGACTTAGCATCGCCATAACCACGCATCACAGCGTCACTCTTTTGAGCAAGATCGTAATTACTAATCGCCCAAACATTCACTACCATTGCCATACTTACCAATAATCTTCTCATTTTACACTCCAGTGTTTATCTTTTTGATCTGTCTGCATTTATAAAACACATTTTATCACTAAACTTCCAAGAAGTATAAAGTTAACAATGTTAACTTTAGCTTAGAGAGCTATTTAAGAGTATGAATATATGGAATATGCACACATTATATACGAGGTATTGTTAAGGAGGGAGGAGTTCTATAATGTGTGAAAACGCTGATTCGGGAAAATGAAAGAAACCCGATCAACTTTGAACATAAAAGGAGTGTAAAAAATGAAAACTCAACAATAAGTTAGAGTCTATAAAGGCTCTCAATCATTGAGGTAATAGAAGTATAGACTATCTACACTAATCAATTGTAAATATTATTTAGCTGGTGGCATAATCTCTACCCGTTATCCAAGCCTTACGATGTTATAATGCCACCATGCGATGGCGAGAACTCAAAAATAGAAAACAACCCACTGACACACCAAAAGAGCTTCCTATAACCTACGCACCTATCACTATGCGTATTAAAGCCTATATCACCGACATGTTCATGATCTACATTCCTCTATTATATATTTTGACCTACCTTGTTTTAGATGGTAAAGAGGCTTTTCAGTCTTCTCAATGGGCACCCCTTGCTGGTTTACTTGTCTATGCACTGATAGATGCTATCTTTACAGCCGTTTCTGGACAGACACCCGGAAAAAAAGCTTATGAGATCAAAGTAGTAGACCTTACAACTCAAAAGAAGATCTCATTTCTTCGTGCACTGTGGCGTTTCTCCGTTTTTATCATCTTATCTTCTCTCATTTTTACCTTACTGGTTCCCTTTTTTAGAAAAGACCGACGGGCCCTGCATGATATGCTGACCCACACTGTACTCATCGAAACAAAGCGCCCATAAGATGCCTGCACTTATTGGTGCTTTTTACTTTTTTTACTTCTCTATAGTGGCTATCTATGTCATCTTCCTGCCAAAGGTCTTGACCATGGTCGGATACACCCCTTCAGAGATCGGTATTATCTTTGCAGCAGGTCCACTGGTACGGTTTGGTCTTCCTTTTCTTTTTTTAAAAGGAATCAAACTTGACCTCAGCACTTTCAACACAGCACTTTTTTTACTACTCATAGCCACACTCTCTTTTTTTGTCACACTAGAGAGTTTTTGGCCACTACTACTCAGTAATGTGGTGATGGGTATCGGGATGAGTCTTATCCTCCCCTATATTGAAGTGATTGCCCTCTCGTTAATAGGAAAAGA